>NZ_FMYP01000022.1 GCF_900096565.1 Williamwhitmania taraxaci | reverse complement strand
CACTCATCATGGACGTGCAGTAATCCTGCCAAAGTGAAACCTTTTTCAACCCGTGTATGGGCGTTCCGGTAAGCATAGTAAAGGTCTTGCCGCACGTTTTGCACTTGGAGCGCTGCCTCCCATTGAACATGCTGTGCTTAATGATCATGCTGCTCGAGCAGTGGGGGCAGACTTTCGCCTCCCCCAGCTGAGCCGTAAGTGATGCATCCGTATTTTTCAGCTCCCGCATTACCGTAACGCGCTCTTGTTCTGTCAACTGTTTTGCGAGTTCTCGGATTTGTTCAATTATTGTCATATCATAGAGACTTTCCACTAAGATAAGCAAATTTTTGCAACAACATTATCACTGAATAGAGCCGAAAGATTTAATGCCGATTTGTATTCGTTCTTAATGTTATTTGTCAGTGTCTTGATTGTTGTCGGCTTATTTCTTGCCCATTCTTTTAGGATGATATCGTTCACAAGAACTTTAACTTCCCCATTTTCTTTCATCTCTTTGAATTTCGTCCAAAGTTCAAAAAAAGTGTCCTTAGTGAGGTAAATCCAAATATTCGTGTCTAATGCTATGTTCATAGTCGTCTTGTTTATAATGACAGCTAACTTGTTTATAAACGGACAAAATGTCCGTTTATCCACCCCTTTTGGTATGTATAAACACACCTTTAGTGCGGTTTATTTCTTATACCAAAGGAAGCAAAATAATTACAAGTCATCAAAAGGTGAGCGAGTTCTTTTCAAGCCTGTTATGCTCATATTCGTGTAGATCTTGGTTGTCTTGATATTCATGTGCTCTATCAGCTCCTGAAAATATCAACACTCACCTCGCCATAGATATTCAACCCCATTCGGGGTTGGTGCATTTTGGGTATCGTTGACCACAGGTTTCACCTGTGGCTATTCAGATTTAAGCCCTACGGGCTTGATGCCGGAGGCATCGCATGTTTATAGAAAGATAATGTATGTAGCTATGCGACCCCAGCTGGGGTGGAACGTTTGTGGATTCGGCTGTTTCTATAAACATGAAACCCCGCTGGAGTTTGCCGTGAACCCCTAATGCATTTAACACTGACGGGGTGACTTTTCTTACGCGAGAGGAGTCACCCCGACAGGTTACACACATCAAAAAAAGAGTTGGTGGCACTATACTACGAATAAACGCTACTAGGTTCTGCGAACGCTAGAAGGTAGTGGCGGGGAAAGCGAACTAGTCCGGGTGCGACTTCTTTTCTTCCGCATAATAGTCGCGCTCGGACTGTGCATAAAAATATCACCACTCACCTTACCATAGATATTCAACCCCATTCGGGGTTGGTGCATTTTGGGTATCGTTGACCACAGGTTTCACCTGTGGCTATTAACATTTAAGCCCTACGGGCTTGATGCCGGAGGCATCGCATGTTTATAGAAAGATAATGTATGCAGCTATGCGACCCCAGCTGGGGTGGAACGTTCGCGGATTCGGCTGTTTCTATAAACATGAAACCCCGCCGGGGTTTACCGTGAACCCCTGATGCATTTACCACTGACGGGGTGACCTTTCTTCCGCGAGAGGAGTCACCCCGTCAGGGTACACACAACAAAGAATAAGTTGATGGCACTATACTAAGTATAAACGCTTCTAGGTTCTGCGAACGATAGAAGGTAGTGGCGGGGGAAGCGAACTAGTCTGGGTGCGACTTCTTTTCTTCCGCATAATAGTCGCGCTCGGACTGTGCATAAAAATATCAACACTCACCTTACCATAGATATTCAACCCCATTCGGGGTTGGTGCATTTTGGGTATCGTTGACCACAGGTTTCACCTGTGGCTATTCAAATTTAAGCCCTACGGGCTTGATGCCGGAGGCATCGCATGTTTATAGAAAGATAATGTATGTAGCTATGCGACCCCAGCTGGGGTCGAAGGTTCGCGGATTCGGCTGTTTCTATAAACATGAAACCCCGCCGGGGTTTACCGTAAACCCTAAGGCATTTACCACTGACGGGGTGACTTTTCTTCCGAGAGAGGAGTCACCCCGTCAGGTTACGCACAACAAAGAATAAGTTGGTGGCACTATACTACGAATAAACGCTTCTGGGTTCTGCGAAGGCTAGAAGGTAGTGGCGGGGAAAGCGAACTAGTCCGGGTGCGACTTCTTTTCTTCCGCATAATAGTCGCGCTCGGACTGTTCTTGCCACAAAACCTAACCAAACGTGCAAGGGCGTCCCGTTGGGGAGATTTAGAGGGTAGGTAGTCTACGAACTAGCTGAATGAATTCGGCTGCGTTTACCACGCGGCGCATGTTGTTGCGGTGTATTGATTGCCGGATGCCGTGTAATTATCGGTTTATGAACGCGAAATGGTTGCTAATAATGTCGAATTCTCATCAAATTCTAATTCTTCGAAATATATTGTAACTTTTCGGTGACCAATTACATCTAATAGGATGTAAGGAAGCAGCAATTGTAAAAGACTTTCGTTTTGTAAGAGGAATAGAGACGTTTTTCAAGCATTTATCCAATATTACTATGTTCAAGAATCTGTTTAAGCATAGCCTCCGGGCAATGAATCGTCAAAAGGGCTATGTGGCCATCAATGTATTGGGATTGGCCATTGGCATTGCATGTAGCCTTGTGATTATTCTGTTTGTGGTGCACGAGGTTAGCTTCGATAAGTTCAATGAAAAGGGCGATAGGATTTATCGCTTAGTACTTAATGGAAAAATTGGTGGACAGGAGTTAAAGGTATCTTCCTCGGCATCGCCCATGGGTCCCACAATGCTGAGGGAGTTTGCCGAGGTTGAAGATTTTGTGCGGCTAAACAGCTGGGGTCAAACGATACTCAAGAATGGGAATCAAAGTTTTATAGAGAAAGACTTTGTAGAGGCCGACTCGTCGTTCTTCAATATCTTTTCGATTCCGCTGCTATCAGGCGAGAAGAAGAGCGTGCTAAATGCATCGCACACATTGGTTCTGTCCGCTACCACCGCAAAGAAAATCTTTGGACAGGAGAACCCGATGGATAAGCTGCTGAAGGTGGGCGACGATACGGTGATGTACCGCGTAACCGGTGTAATGGCAGACGTGCCGGAGACATCACATCTTAAGGTGAGCGTTATTGGCTCGTTTATGACCAACAAGCGTGCCAACGATAACGAATGGACCAGCAACAGCTTTAATACTTACCTGCTTCTAAAACCAAATACTAAAGCAAAACAGGTTGAAGCAAAAATACCCGCCCTGTTGAAAAAGTATGTTGGTCCACAAATACTCCAGTACCTGGGATTATCCATGGAGGAGTTTCTTGCCAAAGGCAATAGATATGACATGAACCTGCAAGCCCTGGAGGATATACACCTTGATCCATCCATCCAGCAGGACATGAAGGCGCCCAGCGATCCAAAGTATTTACTGATTTTTGGAAGCATCGCACTTTTAATCATCGTAATTGCAGCCATCAACTTTATGAACCTATCCACGGCACAAGCAGCCAAACGCGCAAAGGAAGTGGGTATGAAGAAGGTATGTGGTTCCTCGCGCGGTATGCTTATTAGCCAGTTTATTGCAGAATCGATGCTGCTAACTACGATTGCCCTTGTTTTTGCCATCCTAATAGTTGAGCTGGCTATGCCCTACTTCAATAGTTTACTGGATGCAGAATTAAAAATCGACTATCTCGGCAGCTGGTATATTCTTCCCGGACTATTGCTCTTCTCCCTAATAATTGGACTATTTGCCGGCAGCTATCCAGCATTCTTTCTCTCCTCATTTAATCCGTATGAGGTTCTGAAGGGTAAAGTAAAGGGCAGCATGAAAAATGGTAAGCTCCGAAGCTTACTGGTAGTGATTCAATTTACCATATCCATTATCCTGATTGTGGGAACCAGCATTATGTTCAGACAGATTAGCTTTATGCTTAAGAAGGATCTTGGCTTTAATAAGGAACAGCTGATGGTGATTACCCGCGCCGAAACCATTGGCGATCGCATAACTGCATTTAAGGATGCGCTGAATAAGATTCCCGGAGTGATAAAGGTGGCCTCCTCAACCGCCGTGCCAGGCCATGGCAACAATAATAATAGCTATATGATGGAGGGGCGTGAACAGGAAACGTTCCTGATGCAAACCGTATGGGTGGATTATGACTATTTGGAAACCTATGGACATAAGATGATCTCCGGCAGGTTCTTTAACGATGATTTCGCAACCGATAAGGATGGCTGTGTAATAAACGAAAGCGCTGTAAAACAGTTTACTCTTGTAACCCCGCTCACTACCCGCTTTATTACGCCCTCGGAAGATGTAACCAAAAAAGAGTATATGCCGGTGATTGGGGTGGTGAAGGACTTCAACTTTGAATCGCTGCAGTCGAGAATCAATCCACATGTATTCCGCTTCAAGAAGGAGGGGTTCAATTGGGGATATATTACCATTAAGGTGGCTCCAAAAGATATGAAGAAAACAATAGCGGGGATTGAAGGGGTATGGAAGGAATTTACATCCAACGATCCGCTGAACTATTTCTTCTTGGATAAAGATTTTGTCCGACTCTACAAGGAGGAACGCCAGAATGCGGAGATGGCGGTGCTGTTTGCCATTTTGGCCATCTTTATTGCTGCCCTTGGGCTGTTTGGTCTCACCTCATTTGCCGTGGAGCAGCGCACCAAGGAGATAGGAATTCGGAAAACTATGGGAGCATCGGTATTCAGCATATTCTTCCTGATATCCAAGGAAATAATTGTGCTGGTTACCATCTCAACAGCCATTGCCATTCCTGTTGCATTCTACATTGGCAACAGCTGGCTACAGAACTACTACTATCGAATAAACTTGGGTGTTTTCGATTTTGTTATTGGATTTGGCATTGCCATAGTGATTGCCTTGGCAACCATAAGCTACCGAACCATAAAGGCCGCAACGGCTAATCCGGTAGATTCGCTGCTGTATGAATAGGTGTCGATTTGAGGATTTGAAAATGGACGCAGCGTTGTGCGTCCATTTTTAAATTCTTATATCATTCCATCTTAAAATAAAGTTGCTATAAGCCTTTCTGCGTAATCGTTGGAGGAAAAGTTGCGTCAATCATACTTGTCACCGTTCATCAGGGCTAAAAGAGCCCCTTAAGAAACGCCAACATCTCGTCCCACGATTTGGAGTCGGCTTCGGGGTTGTATCGAATAGGCATATTGAATTTTGTTCCTATTTCAGTGGCCTCGGGATTAGTAAATGCGTGGGTTGCGTCGGGATAAACCGTAAAAGTATAGGCAACTTTCTCGGTGTCGAGGTTCTTACGGAACTTAACAATATCCGCTTCGGGAACAAAGGTATCGGCACCGCCGTGGCAAACTAAAATCTTACCCTTCACGCTGCCCTTTGTGGCGGGAACTCCAGCCAATCCACCATGGAAGCTTACAACGCCCTTGAGATCCATGCCCATCTTTGCGGCATTTAGCACCATAGATCCGCCAAAGCAGTAGCCAATGGCGGCAACCTTTGTAATATCGGCTTGAGGGAATTCTCCCGCTCGCTTTAAAGCGGCTTTCAACCGAGATAGGGCAAGCGCGGGATTCTTATAAAGAACAGAGGAAAATTCCTGCGCCTGCTGAGGTGTTTCGGCAATCTTTCCATCGCCATACATATCTACAGCAAATGCAAAGTAACCCTGCTGGGCAAGCATAGTAGCACGCTGGCGTGCATAATCGTTGTTGCCCCACCATTCGGGCACCACCAGCACTACAGGTAAAGGTCCAGTAAGGGTTGCATTATAAATGGCATAGCCTTTCATTACAACACCATCGAGCTCGTAGGTTACTTCTTGCCCATATAACGCCGGAATAGCAGGTTTTATTAAGGGTTCCGCCCCATTCGAAACAAGGGTGCTCAATACTAAAATGGAGAATAATAATCCTGAAAATCTTTTCATAGTTCCACCTATTAAATTCAGTTGTTAGAAATGCTAAACAGCAATACCATAAGCAATGTTGCAACCATGCGCCCCAACGCGTAAAAATAAACGACTTATTGTGGAAAGTTATACAAACATTTTAGGGCAAACAAACACCCAAAAGGGAAGTCACGGTAGGGAGAATATAAAGGATGGCAGCGGTAATCATTATCGGAACTACGGCGCAAATGGCAATTTGTGCAAAACAATTTACAAAATGCTCGCATAGGCTATTACAACCCAGATAAAGAAGGTCCAAGCATTAAGATGGTTTACCTACCCAAATTTCTGCGGCGCAAAAAATACCTCAACAGCACTTGATCGATAATAAAAGTAAAGACGATACCTGTCAAAAACATGGCGATGGGAACAATATTCTCGAGGAGATATTGAACGAGTTCATTATCCTGAATTTCTTTGCCCCAGTTTACGAAGAGAAACACCATGCCAAGCACCATAAGCACTCCTACCGTAACGACCACCTTGAGTCCAAAGTCAAAAAGGATGTCGCGGAGGGCAATTCGCTTTTCGAGCCGTTGCATAAAGCGCTCGGTAAAGGTATCGGGCATCTCCCTCTCGGGAGGGGTCGAAAGCGCCCTGTCGATAATCTGATCGAGGTTTTCGCTTTTCATATCATGCTAATTTATTATCGTTAGTTGGTTGTGCGATTCGAGCCATTTCGGGAAAATTGGTTACTACTGCTTCCTGAATAAGCTTTCGTCCGCGATGGAGGTAATTTTTAATGGTTCCCTCCTGCATGGCTGTGATGGACTCGATCTCCTGAATCGAGAACTCCTCCAAGTAGAAGAGCGTAATCACCGTGCGATAGTGGAGCGGAAGGTTTTCAATAATGCCGTGCACAATCGTCTTAACCTCGCCACGCTGCAACTCCTCCCACGGTGTGGATGGCGAGGTGCTGCCTGTTGGCGATTCTGGCAACGTATCGGTGTGCATCACAAACGCCTTCCCTTTCTTCCTAAGATGATCGAGGCAGGTGTTGTAGGCAATAGCCGCTATCCAGGTGGAGAGCTTCGAATCGCCTCGATATTTTGCCATACTCTTGAATACGCGAATAAACACCTCCTGACAAATATCCTCTGCATCTTCGTGATGCCGAACCATACGCAGCACCATGTGCCATACCAACTTTCGGTGCTGATTCACCAGAAATCGGAATGCATTGGTGTTTCCACCCTGTATCTGCGCAATAAGCTCTTTATCGTTCATCCAATCCATTAGTCGGAAGATAGGCTGAAAAGGTTGCAGGAAAGATAATAATTTGAAGAAGTTAAACGGGAATTAGTCGGTAGTTAAGCTGAAGTTAGTCGGAATGTGAGATTGCGATCTTGTTCCCTTCACAAATATCTATAGCCACTCCAAGAACCATAATCTTATTAGCATTTTAGCAAATTAAGGAATTAGCAAATTATTCTCTGCAACCTTTTTTGCACAGCCTTCGACTAATGTTACAGAAACATCACTTAAACCTTTCAGATATGACAGAAGTATTTATTACGGCCACTGTATTCATCGGGATTTATAGCATCCTTAAGATGTTTACCGACTTTCTGCTAAAGCGAAAAATTATTAAAACCGGTCATTTGGGTAAGGCAGATATCCTAGGCGAGATACCAATTGCAGATAACGAAAATCGCTATCCAACGCTTAAGTGGGGATTAGTAGCGCTCTTTGCCGGATTAGGTTTGCTGGTAAACGACCTATTCTTTTTCCGCGATCCCCATGCACTGGAGACAGGATTCCATGCCGCGGTTCCGTTTGGTATTGAGCTGATATTTATTGCAGCTGGTTTTCTTACCTACTTCTTTATTGTGAACAAGAAAAAGTAATTACATCACCTATTGTTGTTTAGTTTTGAGAAAGAAAGCCCTTCGATTTGAAGGGCTTTCTTTTATTGGTGCTGTTATCGTATAAGATATTTTCAGCTTATACTATCGTGCTGATCTCCGCAATTACGGCATTGGGATCGTTTATCTGTTCTTGCTCCTTGTTGCTCAACTCTAAATCCTTTATGGCTCGCTCTCGGGTGGGGGTTAGGGTTAAGAAGTATGCGACAATAAGCGCAGCTAAGCCCAAGAATAGGATATCGCAGGTTAAGAAATAGAGGATAATAGCAAGCATTACCGGTGCCTCCAAAAGCGCATACCTAATCATAAGAGCCGAGCGATAATCGGCCATCCGCTCCTTTAATTCCAACTTGGTTTTTAACGCTTTTAGCTTCCGATTAAAAACAAAATTGCTACCAACAAATCCTCCCGCAGCAAATAGCGTAACGATGATTAGAATACTATTTTGCAGCGCAGGTTCTGGCGGTGCAATGGTCTTGCTATACACCAGCAGAAATGCAATAAGGCCGAAGAAAAGCTGCGATACGGCTAGGGCGTAGAATACTATTTTACCTTCTCTAAAATACTCCTTGGATGTTTGCTTCGTGGTAATCATACCTGATAATTTGTGTTTATAAGAATGGGAAATACACCGACGATAATGCGTTAATGTCTGTTTAAGAGATCATGCTCCTGTAATTTCATTAATCCTACGGCTTACTTTTGGGGAGATAATTGTTTTGCCATTACCGAATCGGAATTCTCTCCCCCAAAAACTTTGGTTCCTTCCCAAAGTAAAGATCGAGCATCACTTTTACACGTGCAAACTTCTCGCGTAATTGGGTCTTAAACCCGTTGTAGGCATCAACATCTTTGGCGCTATAGCCCGATGCATTTAGCCCAAAAAACTTGGCAATGTATATGGCACGTTGGTTATGAAACTGCTGTGATATAATGGTAAAGCTGCTTTGCCCAAAAATCTTGTTCATTCGAACAACGGAATCGAATGTGCGGAATCCGGCAAAGTCGAGGTAAATTCTTTCACAAGGGATACCGGCTGCCAACAAGGCCTCCTTCATATCCTGTGGTTCATTGTAGCCCTTTGTGCTGTTATCGCCACTAATAACGATGTTGCTAACTTTCCCGGCTTTGTATAGCTCCACCGTGGCGGCAATTCGGTAGGCAAAATATTGGTTTGGCTTACCGGAACGAAGAAGTTTATTAGTTCCCAGCAGCAACCCAACGCTATTGTAGGGCACATCATGCACATTGCTATATATGTAAGGCTTGGTGCTGCGTTCAATACATGAGTTTGCATAAAGCATTAGTATCATTGAGGCTATTGCACCAATTCCTATAATCCAATAGATGGGCTTGCTCCACTTGGTCCATAAAATTGTAATTCGCTTGAATCTATTTATAAGCTTCATGTATGCTCGATAATGTTTCGTAATGTGAAGGCGGCGCAATCCGGCCTATATCTCTTTGACGCTGCTGTGCGCGCCGCCATTTGGTATGTTTCATTTAGCCGGGGGCTACCCTCCTTCGTCGGGAATCGCCCCCGTCTATTATATTTCGGCCTTTCAGGCCTATGTAACACTATTCCTATTCCGGAATTTACTTTTTGTAACCCTTTAATTGAATATTATAAACATTAGAGAGGTTATTTTACTTCCGAAATCCGCTCCGGCACCAACTGCATGATTATTTCCTGCTTCTGCTTATCAAGATGGTCGAAGCTAACCTTGAAAAACTTTACCGAATAGGAATTTCGAATCTCCCGATAGGCATCTTCTAGCTCGCGCTTAACCCTTGCATACAAGTTATAAGGGGTATCGGGTTCGCTTTGAAGAATAATGATTCCGGCAGAAGTTCGTTGCTTGCCAATGGTTGGCAGTTCTATCTGGGTTTGATCGGCGGTTTCCATCAGAAACGTTTTAATCCTTTGCTTCAGCTCGTCCAGTCCAATGGACTTGCCCTGCGCTACAATCCTATCCTTTTTTACAAGTAAAAAGTAGCTATTGTTCGATCGACTCTCCATTTTTACCACGCCCGACATGGTGGTGGGATCGCTCTCCACCTCGCGGTTCATCGTAATCATGTTGGTAATAACAAGCAGTTCCAGCGATTTATAAAATTCCTGCTCAAGATCCTTTGCGGTAAAAATCTTCAGCAGCTCTTCTGCAATTATGGGGTTGGAAACATCGCCGCTTACCAGAAGCGAGTCGTAAATATGCAGCACATACTTTAGCTTTGAACGGTCAATCTCCGCAGCATTGAACTTAATGGTGTTGGTATCCTTGCAGAACACCGTCACGGGAATATACCCCAGTGCATCAATATCACTCAGTAAACCGGGATCGCCAATGTTGGGAAGATTCCCGGTTTTTATGGATTCAATCAGGCTGATGTAGCTTTTGCCCGACCGGTCGGCAAGAATTTTATGGTTGACAAAAACCGTCTCGAGGTTTACGATAGTCTTTCGAACATCGATATTGTTAACCTCATGCTGCCGATAAAAACAATCCAAAATCTTTTGCTCCAGTGCGTAGCTGGTTTGGGCTTGTGCAAAGCTAGTAAAGGAAAGGAGTAGGCCGAAAAAAAGGATGGAGAGTTTCATAGTTCTAGTTTAATACATTTAAGCCAATAAAATAGGTTAAAACGGCAAGATACTCATCCCTACAAACTCCACCGAAAATTGCCTTCAACGGTTATGTCCTCCTCGTAGAACTTGTGCGCCCGATCCATATCCTCAACCGCTACTAGGGGACAAATAAACTTCATTGCTGAACTTTTAGTTAGAAAAAGAAGATAGTTACGCTTAACTACTCCTTCAACTTAAAGTTATCGAAACTATAGATAAGTAAAACCCAAACCAATAGAAATGCCCCAGCAAATAAGAAGGTTCCCAGTAACGAGATACCCATATCGCGCCGGAATGAAATCAAAATGGTATTGACAATTATGGTGGGTAAAAAAGCAATAAGGCTCACCTTCATTCGTCGCTTAGGATCAACGGTAAGGATTGTGCCACACTGCTCGCAGGGCCATCCACGGTAATCATCGAATCTCGATAAAACCTTTAGAATGTATGTAATGGCGCTGTATTTATGTGCACAATGAGGGCAGGTTCTGGTTTGCATGGAATAGATTGGTTTAAGGAATACTTGTAAATAATGCTCAAATGTAATTTTTTATTAGCACGTTATCTACACTTTCCAGCCCAACTTATAATCGATATTGATCTGCGCGAAATTTCGAACCCTGTTTCAACGTATGGGGTGCTATCAATGGTTTGACTGGCGGTATTAAGGTTTAAGGCGCCAAGATTAAGGTTTAAGGTGCCCAGCTTAAGATTTAAGGCATCCAGATTAAGGTTTGAGGCACCAAGCTTAAGGTTTAAGGCGCCCAGCTTAAGGTTTGAGGCGTCAAGCTTAAGGTTTAAGGCACCCAGCTTAATATTTAAGGCATCCAGCTTAAGGTTTAAGGCACCCAGCTTGGAGTTTATTACGATACAGCGAGGATTACTGTGCGAATAGTACAATTTACATGCTCCTACCGAGAGCTGACTTTGGGCATAATAAAGATAGGTTGCTACTTGGCTACTGGTTCGGCATGCTCCAGCATCGTTTTGGTATATTTCGGCTTCGGCCTCTTCAGATAAACCTAATCGAACAGCGATAGCTGGTGCGTGGTGCCAGCCGATTCCAGATCGAGGAGCTTGCGCTTGGCGGGGAGTCCGCCGGTATAGCCCACCAGCTCGCCGGTGCTGCCAATAATACGATGGCAGGGGATAATGATGGCAAGCGCATTGGCACCGTTGGCCGAGGCCACCGCACGAATGGCCTTAGGGTTGTTCATGGACTTGGAAAGGCCACGATAGGTTTCGGTTGTGCCGTAGGGAACCTCAAGCAGCGCATGCCATACGCTCTTCTGGAAATCGGAACCCACTAGGAGCATCGGGAGATCGAATGTTTTGGCTATTCCGGCGAAGTAATCGGCAAGTTGCGCTTTTGTCTGAGCAATAATGGGCGTTTCACCTTGTTGGTAGGTTGCAGCCAACCCCGACGCTATACGAAAATCGATCTCGGAGCGCATCTTACGGTAGCGCCAATCGCACAGGCAAAGCGCGTTGCCAAACGATCCAAGGACCAGTTCGCCAAAGGGAGTGCTGAAGTAATCGATGCTAATGGTGTTCATGCCACACAGTTCATAATGGCAAAGATCGGAAAAGATATCCCAATTTGAAGATTTGAAAATGAGAAAAACACATCGCTGATACGAAATGGGTCGTTCTCAAATCCTATAATCTTAAATTGCTTGAACCCGTTCCTAACTCCAGCTGGTTCTTATTAAACTCCCCCGCTCCTCATCGTTTACAATTTTGAGGTGGGCGTCAATCTCCTGCTGCATCTCCTCCACATGCGAGATAACACCCACAATACGGTTTTCCTTGCGCAGCGATTTGAGGGTGTCGAAGACTGTTTCGAGCGAATCTTTATCGAGCGAGCCGAAGCCTTCATCGAGGAAGAAGAAGTTTTGGTTGGAATCGGTAATCTTTTGTATGTTATCGGCTAGGGCCAAGGCGAGCGATAGCGCCGCCTGAAAGGTTTGACCGCCCGAAAGGGTTTTCACGTTGCGCACTTTTCCGCCATTCATAAAGTCGCGCACCTGAAAGTTATTGTCGTCGGTAACCTCAAGGCTTAATTTCTGGCGCGTGAGCTTATAAAACCTACCGTTGGCGGCATGGCACAACTCCTGCAGGTAAACCGAGGAGATGTAATTCACAAACCCGCTTGCCTTAAAGAGCTGCTTAAGGGTTTTGATATCCTCACCCCTGGCATGAAGCCTATCGGCCAGCTCGCGAAGCGATTTCTGGGTGTCAAGGTCGGCCTTCAACTTTATTAGGTCGCTCTCGAGCTTGCCCTGGCTTTGATTCTTGAGCTTCAGCTCCTCCGAAACCGATGCTATCGATAGCAATACCACCTGGTGCTGCTGCGCATCGTATTTTTGATCCCCCATCTCGGTGTTGAACGCTGCCAGCTGCTTTTGGGAAAAGTCCAGCGAATGGCGGAAATCATCCACCTTCTTTTTTTCCCGCTCCACATCCATCGGTTGGGCAAGAATTTTCTCCACCGCTACAATCGAGCTATACTCGGACTGCTCCAGCTGTGCCGAGATCTTGGCGCCGACAGCTTGCTGCACGGTGCGCTCCTGCTCTAGCGTCTTCCGGTTGGCTTCGAGCCGGCCGGTAATGGTGTCGCTCTCCTTCCTAAGGGTGGTGAGGGTGCGAAGGGTGGTTTCGTATGCCGCCTCAACATCGCGGTATTGCTTAAGCAGGATGTTCTTCCTCGTCTCTATCTCGTCCGATGAGTTGGTTTCGAACTCGCTAATCTGAAATAGGGTAATTTGGCTGCTCAAGGTTGACGATTCCGTGGAATTGGCGGTAAGCTGGTGGCGAAACTCCTCCACGGCCTTACCATACTTCTCCTTGTTACGGTTTTCGTCCTCCAACCGCTGTGCAAACTTTTCCTGCTCGGCCTCTTTCTCCTTAATTTGAAGTTGAAGTTGCTCGGCCTTGCTAAATTCCGTAGTAATGGTGCGCTCGTCCCGGTAAGCCTCCCATACAAATAGGGTTTGATGCTCCGCAACCTTAGCTGCTTGCTCCTTTTGCTTACCCAGCAACCGGTCGAGAGTCTCCCGCTTTAGCTGAAGCTTGGTGGCGATTTCCGAAAGTTGCTTTTGCCCCTGCTCAATGGCTATAATCTCTTTTTCATGAACGCTCCGTTGGTTTCGGGCTTGCACTTGTGCCTCGGAAACGCTTTGGGCAGTTAAAGGTTCGGGATGCGATAGCGCTCCGCAGAGCGGGCAAGGCCTCCCCTCCTCAAGGTTGGTAGCATACTCCTGTAGCTTCGACTGAAGGGCTAAATGCTCCAGCTCCATGCTAAGCTGATTGATAAAATCTTTAATCTGAACCTTCCTGTCTTCGAGCTGGGCGACAATTTCCTTAAAATCGTTGGTCGGCAGAATACCGTCGAAGCATTTATCTTCCCAGAGAAGGGATTTTTGCTTTTCGATTGCCTCCATTTCGGTTTGAACCGCTACCAACTCTAGGTTAACCTCCTTCAGAGAAGATGTGTGCAGGTTGTTTACCGTGAACCAATCCCTCATTTTCGAGAGCAGGGCCATATCGGGTTGTTGTGCTCTCGTTTCCTTTAGCGATACCGCCAGTAAATCGTATTCTACCTTAAGCTGATTGGCCTTTTCTACCGTATCGGAGTATATTTTATCTCCTTTCGAAATGCGCTCATTTAAATGGTTGCGCACCACCCCGAGCTGATTGAGCTTGGCAATCTTACCCAACTCCTCGGCCTGCTGTTTGAGCAGCTCACGACCATCGAACTCCTTTTTGACGACTTCGTAACTGGCTTCAATATCCGTAAGCTGCTTGAGCGTAGTCGTAAGCAAGGAATTGTCGGCGGTAATACCCTGCTCGAACTGCGCAATTTTAGCAGATACCTCCTTGGCCGACTCCAAGAGTCCCATGAAATTTAGCCTACAGTAGTCGTATTCCCGAATCGACCTGTCGAGCCGGATAAAATCGGGTTCCTGCGCCTTTAGCTGTGCCAGCAATTGCTCGGTTTCCCTTAGCTTACCCACCAACTCCTTCAATTTACGGAATTTTACCTCCTCCTCCTGCTGCAAGGCCAGCTCCTTGGCCTTTTGCTCAATCTCATGCTTTATGGTTTTCAATCCTTCCTCAGCAAGGCTTACCTGTTCCGGATTCAGATCGCCCAACTGCTGGAGCTGCCCGTCTAAATTCTGCTGCTGCTGATTATTCTTCGACTCAAGCGCAACCACCTTATAGTAGAGCTCATACTTCTCGAGGTTGAAGAGCTCCTTCATCATTTGTGTGCGCTCTTTATTGCCCAGCTGGAGGAATTCCTGAAATCGATTCTGAGGAATAATAATGGTGCGCTTGAAATTCTCGTAGCTCAACCCGATTATGGTATCCAACGAGTTCACCTCAATGGGCTGCCACTGCTCATTTACGCGCTGGTAGGCCGCCCTATCGTGCGCTTTCACCACGTCGAATTGCTTGCTGTTTCTCTTGCCTGTTACGGTAGCCATATATTCGGTGTCGCCCTTGCCAGTTCTGAATCGAAACTCGATGAGCAGCTCATTCGACTTTAAATTCATCATGTTGTAGTTCCGGTCGTCGCCCGAGAGGTTCAACCGATCGGTGCGGCCATACAGGGCGTAGGTAATGGCTTCCAAAACAGTGGATTTACCGCTCCCCACCGGCCCGAAAATGCCAAATATGTTCGCCTCGGTAAGCCGAGTGAAATCGATGGATTGCTTCTCCTGGTAGGAGTATATGCCCTGAAGGGTAAGGTGGATGGGAATCATTGGTTACAAATTTACATAGGGAATTATTACACCACAGAAATTATTTTTTACCGCAGATTACTCGGATTTATACAGATTACTTCTTCTCTGTGTTAATCTATTTATATCTGTGGTGGATTCTTTTCTTATTCATTGACTCAACACAAAGTTTTTTACCGCAGATTATTCGGATTTACTCAGATTACTCCTTTTCTACCTATCAGCAATGTGTGCTACATGATTATTCTATTTATTCCTTGCTTTAGGTCGGTAACATTAAAGTTGATTAGTAACCCTAATGGTAAATCCGCTAACTTCAGATAGGTCATTAATTGAGCCCGATGTATGGGTGCCACATCGGCTACCGCCTTTAATTCGACTATGATAGAATCTTCAACCAATAAATCAACTCTATATCCTGCATCTAACACAATCTCGTTGTAAAAGACAGGTAATAATTTCTGCCGCTCAACTTTCAATCCTATTTTTAACAACTCATATTCCAAACAGACTTCATAAGTAGATTCTAATAATCCCGGACCCAAAGATGAATGAACCTTATAGGCAGCCCCAATAATGGCATAGCTGAGTTTATTAATTTCTTCCATTTAAGTAGCCATTTTAAATGATTCATACTTGTCTTTCCCTTCACAAATTACAGAATTTTTCTTTGGCTAGGCTCAACACAAACTTCTTTTTACCGAAGATTACGCCAATTATTTTTAACCACAGATTACTCGGATTTACACAGATTATTCCCTCTCTGTGCTAATCTGTGAATATCTGAGGTGGATTCTTTTCTTATCCATTGACTCAACACAAAGTTTTTTACCTCAGATTACGCGGATTTACACAGATTATTTCTTCTCTGTGTTCATCGGTGGTAGGTTCTTGTTAATCGCCCTCCTCCGACAATACTTCCTTAAACAGTTTCAGTATATTATCATTGGGGTTCTGTCCCTTTGAATGGAGGAAATACTCACTAAATAACTCCTCCATGCCCTTACTTAGGTCGATGCTATGCTTGGAGGAACCCGATAGCTCGGTGCGATTCTTAACATCGGGGATTAGCGTAACAATACCTTCGTGCGCAGCAAAAAGCCGTTTCCGTTCCTCGGCAGTAAGGTAGGTGTCGGTGGCCATGGTAAGCTCTACAAGGCTGTTCTCATTCTCTGCCAACCAAGCTAAAGCCTCCGCCATGGTTTCGGAACGCTTCCGAAGCAACCTTTTCCCCTTGATAAGCTCAATTTCGGCCATTGTAGCCGATTGGCCCGCTTGGACATCAATTATTACCACAAACTTACTCTGGTTGGCCTCGCTGAAACTGTAGGAGAGCGGGCTCCCGGAGTAAACCACGGGTGTGGAGTTGGTGTTGAACCGCTGCTTCCGATGTAGGTGGCCTAGTGCGGTATACTGAATCTGAGCAGGGATATTTTCGGTATAAATTACCTGTGCCCCACCCACGTGAAGGATTGGTTTTTCGTCATCGGGTTCCTCGGGCAACTCGTCACCCTTGCGCATCATCAGAAGATGGGAAAGAAGAATGTTTACCCCCTTGCTATCGCAGCACATATCGGCCGTTTGCTGCCAGTTTTGTTGCAAAACGGTGCGCAGTTCCTCCTCCGAATCCTCTTGACCCAAATATGTTTTGAGGCGAAACTCGTTAGCATAAGGGGTAAGCAAAATGCGGAGCGGTTCCGCTACCCCGGGAAGCGCCAAACTGATAAAGCCCTCATGGCTTTGCAAAACCTTCAGCCCCGACTCCAGCTCAAAGGTCGGAACCACCGAGTTGGGATATCCGGCAAAGATAATTCCGCACTCGCGAGCCAGCGGGTCGGGCGCCTCAATGCGATCGGGCGAATCATGATTACCTGCAATGGCAATCACTGCGCGACGACCATTGCTGGAGAGCCGCTTTAGTGTCTTGTAAAACAGCTCCGTCGATTCGGTTGGGGGATTGTAGGTGTCGAACAGATCGCCCGCCACAATAACCGCATTTACCTGCTCCCGGTCGGCAATTTCACAGATCTCCTGCAACACCTCCTGCTGCTCGGCGTGGCGAGAGAAGCTATTTAAATGTTTACCGAGGTGCCAATCGGAGGTATGGAGAAGTTTCATGGGCGTTGTATTTAATAACCTGGATGGAAGTCAGAAAACCTATGTTGGAAGACAGAAAAAGGGAGAAAAAGCGGTCGTTTCACCTCTAAATCTCCCCTCTGCTTATGAAAGAATCAAGCGAATTGCAAAATCAGAATAAAACCAAAAGTTGCTACTCACATTCATTATCATCGGGGGAGAATTACTCCTTTAGCACCATATCGATGCACATTACCGAGGCAAGGATAAGCAGCCGCATAGGGTGGTTTTGCGGTACGCGCTCATCAATTTGCAGCATGTAGTTGTCGGCGGTGGTAAAGAGTTCCTTTCCAAACCCGGCCCACTTCTTGCTTACATGAGCAAACTCAACATTATCCTTAGCAAAGGAGAAATCCCAGCTGGTCCACTTTCCACGAAGCGTGCAAACGGTATTTCCGTTCATGTCGAATAGGTCGAACTTGCCACCAATGGAAAAAAGCTTCTGCTTAAAGGTTCCCACCAGGTTATCGTTCTCGTCGAGAACCTCCACTGTGGAGAGAAAAATGGCTATGCCCCGCCTAACGGTAAGCACCTTTTCGCCAGCGAGGGTTCTGATCTCGACACTAAAGGGTGTTGAACGCTTCAGATCGGTGAAGCGGAGCAACTTGGTAAAGAAACCCAAATTATCCTCGCGGCAGGTCATGATCATCTGCTTGCTGTTGGGATCAAATATGTCGAAGTTGTTGGCAGCCTTAAACATGCCCACATGCTCCTTAACAAAGAAGAGGTTTTGATTTACAATTGAGTTCATAAAAGATTACTTTATTGTGATTCTTCACTAGTTGATTGATGCAATGATCTCGTACAACCGAATCAAAGCTAACAATAATATTCTGCCCTAGAAGTTTTGCACGCAAATATCTAAATTCACAATCGTGAATTAATTAAGACGAAGCGATATATTCCGTTGTTACTCCCACTAAGCTAATGAATTATACCTAATTAATCAATGAGTTTCCAAGTAGTTGCATTGGTAGCCCGAATTAAATCTTTGGGGCTAATCACCAATTGCATTCCCCTTACTCCCGCACTCACATACACCTCCGGGTAACTAAGAACCGAATCGTGAACATAGGTAGGGAAATTTTTCTTCATTCCTAGAGGCGAGCAGCCGCCGCGAATGTAGCCAGTAAGGGGCATAAGTTCCTTTACCTGAATCATGGACACTTTTTTATCGCCGATGGCTTGCGCGGCGGCTTTTAGGTTGAGCTCATCTCCGCCGGGAATTATAAATACTGCAATTCCCTTCTTCTCGCCTCGAGCAACGAGTGTTTTGAAGATGATATCGGGACTCTGTCCAATGATATCGGCCACATGAGTAGCACTTAAATCAGCTTCATCCACTTGGTATTCGGCTATACTGTAGTGAATCCCCATCTGATCGAGAATGCGTGCCGCGTTGGTTTTCTTTGCTGCCATGGATTAAAGTATTTAGTCGGAAGTGCTCCCTGCTTGGTTTGCTATTACCGAAAGAAATAATTGTTCATACTTTTCGGCTACAATATCCCATTGGTAATGATTCTGTATTACTGCTATATTCTCCTCTATTCTTCCGTTAAGCGTGCTAACATATTCGTCGATATGGTTGAATACCCCTACGAGATCCAAAACGGTTTCGAAATAAGCAGCTCCATCTCCGAGCACTTCACGATTATAGACATTGTTTCGCGCAACAATTCGGCAGCCACAAGCCATGGCTTCAAGCAGAGCGGGATTTGTTCCTCCTACTTGATGACCATGAAGATAAAGCAAACTCTCTTTTCGTAGTTGGTTAAGTGTGACTTTGTCGTATATTCCACCCATAAAGATCGCTCGTGACGAAGCATATTCATTTTGGAGTTTTTGTCCAAAACGATTAGTAAAGTTCCCTACTAAGATTAGTGGCCGCATACAAGATGAAAGCTTAAAAGCATCAAGTATTTCGGCTAAGCTATTATCAGGTTCGGGTCGGGAAACTACCAATAGATAGCCCTTGGTATTGGAGAATGGTGGCATTGACGACGTGTTTGCTTGAATATCGACACCATAGGATATAAGAGAAGATGCACATCCATACGTTTTCAAGTAGTAGCGTTCTATTTGTGGATGATCGGTTACAAGTATATGCGAATATTTTACAGCCAAACGCTCAGACAATTGAAGAAACTTGCGTGCCACAAACCCCCACTTTGGTCGTTGCCACTCCATCCCGTCCATGTTGGTTACTATGCGCTGGCGTAACTCTTTCCTGAAAAAAAGGAGCATGGGGCTAAATCCATATCCACATTCCAGAATAACATCAAATTCCTGCTTGCTCGCCCTTACTAATGAACGGTAGTCGTATAGAAGCGTTTGAACTGCACCGGGTAGCCATCTAGGAATGCTAATCTCAAGCAGATGAACTCCATTTACCTGTTTCGATACAGCCTTTTTAAACACGGGGGCGAATACCCAAACATCGTGCCCCTTGATTACGAGCCGTCGCGAAAGTTGCTCGGCTAGCTCCTCAAAACCACCGTATTGGTTTGGTATCCCTCTAGTACCTAATATCCCTATTTTCACCGTATATAATACTGATTAGCGTAAAATCAACTACCTTTACATGAAAATCTACCACAGGTCATACTGTAACAACTGTCCAAACAGACCAATTGTATTGACTTTAATCATTGCCAATACAACCGTGTGCAACAATAAACTGCATCCGTTGTTAACTTTTTCTCGGTCGAAAGTAGGCATAATGCAGTGGAAAGTTGTTATCTATTGGTAGATCGTTACAATACAAATAGCTGCCAAACAAAGGCAGGATAAAATTCAACATAATATTTCAAATCATGACAAAAAACAAATCAGAAAAAAAGACGCAGCCCGATTTTAGCAAGAAAATGCTTATACACGCCATTCTCGATATTTTTACCGCTAATCCGACAAAAGTTTACAACTACAAACAGCTTGCAAAAATACTAGAGGTAAAAGATGACGGCCCTCGCCGCATGATAGTAGAGGTGTGCTATGAGTTGACCGATGCCGGTAACTTAGAGCAAGGCGATCCAGGACTATTTCGCCTCAAACAAGCCAGTGGTGGAATAGAAGGCGTGGTGGATATGACCGCCAGCGGTTCAGCATTTATTGTTCCCACAGACAATAGCGGCGATATATTTGTCTCGTTCCAGAATCTTTACCATGCCCTCAATGGCGATCGGGTTAGAGTAAACGTATTTAAGAAGAACCGAGGCAGTAAGGCCGAAGGCGAAGTGGTAGAGATTATTGAGCGCGCTCGCCGCAACTTTGTCGGGATTGTTGAAATAAGCAAGGACTTTGGCTTTCTTGTTGCCGGCAGCAAGGATATGCCCTACGATATTTTTCTTCCGGCGGGAACACTCAAAGACGCAAAGAATGGGGATAAAGCGATTGCTCGTATCGTGGAGTGGCCTCAGTATGCCAAGAACCCCATTGGCGAAATTGTGGAGGTGCTGGGTGCTCCCGGCAATAACGAGGTGGAGATGCATGCCATCCTTGCTGAGTTTGACTTGCCCTACTATTTTCCCGAAGACGTAAGCCGCGTAGCTGAAAAAATAAGCGAAAAAATTCCTGAAGAGGAGTACCGCAACCGTCGCGATTTCCGCAAGATTAAAACATTTACCATCGACCCTGCCGATGCCAAGGACTTTGATGATGCCCTTTCGTATCGCCGCCTCGACAATGGAAACATTGAAGTCGGGGTGCACATTGCCGACGTAACCCATTACGTGACACCCGGATCGGTTATCGACAACGAAGCTGTGGAGAGAGCAACCTCCGTGTACTTAGTAGACAGGACTGTTCCGATGCTTCCAGAGCGACTCTCAAACCTTATTTGTTCGCTTCGCCCCAACGAGGAGAAACTTTGCTTCTCGGCAGTTTTCGAATTGGACTCTAATGCCCGACTCGTGAATGAGTGGTTCGGCCGAACCATCACAAACTCACAACGTCGATTTAGCTATGAGGAGGCGCAGGCTGTTATTGAGACCGGCGAGGGAGATATGAAAGAGGAGATTCTGGAGCTTAATCGTTTGGCCCGTATTCTTCGGAAGGAGAGGTTTAAGAATGGTGCCATAGGGTTTGAGCGCGATGAGGTGAAATTTGAGCTCGACGACAATGGTGTTCCACTTCGCGTTTACTACAAAGAACACAAGGAAAGCAACCAACTCATTGAAGAGTTTATGCTAATGGCCAACAAGCGAGTGGCCGAATTCATTGGCAAGGATAAGAAAAAACACCTTACCTTCGTTTATCGAGTGCACGAACTGCCCAACCCCGATAAGTTTGACACATTTAGGAAGTTTATCTCCCGTTTTGGATATAGCGTTTCGCCGTCGATAAAGGGTTCCGATGTTTCGTCGTCCATTAACCACCTGCTCGACGAGGTAAAGGGAAAACCAGAAGCGAATCTTATAGAAACGTTGGCCATCCGATCCATGGCAAAAGCCCGCTACTCCACCGATAATCTTGGTCACTACGGGTTGGCATTCCCATTCTATACCCATTTTACTTCGCCCATCCGTAGGTATCCTGATATGATGGTGCACCGCTTACTTGCGCACTACTTAGCCGAAGGGAAAAGCAAGAACAAGGATGAGTATGAGGAACTGTGCATTCACTCTTCCGAAATGGAGAAACGAGCAGCCGATGCCGAGCGTGCCTCCATCAAGTATAAGCAAGTTGAGTTCATGACCGATAAGGTGGGCAAAGCCTTTGATGCCGTTATTACAGGCGTAGCCGATTTTGGAATATTTACCGAAATTGTCGAGAACAAGTGCGAAGGGCTAGTAAGTATGCGCGAACTCGACGACGATTACTACTTCTTTGATGAGGAGAGCTACAGCATAGTAGGAAAATCGAAGGGTAAGATTTACCGCTTAGGTGATCCAATTAAGATCGTTGTTCTGCAAGCCAATATGCCCAAACGCCAGCTCGATTATGGATTGTTTCATGAGGAGGGCGAAGAGCGAATAACCCTTCCAGCCTCTGCAAGGAATCAAGCCGGTTCGCGTGGCTCGTCCGGACCAAAGCCAACATCGGGGAATCGCTCCTTTGGAGGTGGATCACGACGCGGTGAAAGCCGAGGTAAGGGTGACGGAAGCAAAAAAGATGGTGAAAGTAGACGCGGCGGAAGTGGCGGCGGCGGTCGCTCCAAGAGTTCCGGAACCACCAAGATTTCTACCATTGGAGCACGAAAGAGTGATTCAAAAAGCGATTCGAAGGGTAGTTCGAAGGATAAAGGGAAAAGGAGAAGATAAACTCCGCTCACAATAAACAAACAACCCCAAAGCATTTCAACATCTTTGGGGTTGTTTATTAAGGCAATATATCAAAGGAAATCTAATCGCTAACGAACAGAAAAGCCAAGAGTCTTGATCCAAAACAAAAATATTTCATGATTGGGCAGAAACCATCACACTATTCGCTTAATTAGTCGATATTTATAACAAATTTAATATTCTATTATGCCTGCACTTCGTAAAATTGCCTTAACGTTACTCTTATTACTATCGTTTTTTTATGTAAACGCTCAGTCTGCTGAAGATTTCCGTCGGCAAAAAGACACGTTAAATAATCGAAGTATAATTACAAGTTCGCTCTATAATATAGATGCTGATAATGCATATACGCTTATAAATCAATCTCCCTATTTTGGACTTTTTCACGATAACTACTTTGTTGCGGGGATTCCTACAAATAAGGTAATTACTAGAAATAGTGTCGATGCAAAATTTCAAATAAGTATTCAGCAACGCTTCATAAAAGGGATATTACCCTACAACATGTTCCTCTCTGGAACCTACACGCAAAAATCGTTTTGGTCTATCGGCAAGGAATCGACACCATTTAAGGACAACAACTTTAATCCAGGAATTAGCCTAAGTTCATTTCTTATTGTAGATAGTAAATTAAAGGGATTTGCAGTATTCTCCATTGAACATGAGTCGAATGGTAGAGATTCAATTCAATCGCGCAGCTGGAACTACGCAGCTCTTTCCTATAACCATTTCTTTAATATATGGTTTAGCGGCCAAATAAAGCTATGGAGAGGATGGATTAACGAGAAAAACAATCACGACCTACTGAAATATAAGGGTTACGGATTAATGGCATTAAACTACCAGAGCAAATCAGACCGATTATGGGTTTCGTTAATTCTTAATCCAACCAATAGTTTTAATAATCTTAATACAATTGTGGAGATAAACTACAAGCCAGGGACGAATATTAACCAGTATTTATTCCTACAATATTTCAGTGGCTATGGGGAGAATATGTTGGATTACACCAACTATACATCAATGGTGAGAGTTGGTATTTGCATAAAACCGTCTCTTAAGAACTTTTACTAAGCACTTAAATGTCATTCATACAGTGAGTTGTAATCACCAACCCGCCTGCATTGGTGATTCAAAACGCTATTCAAAACTAAGCACAAAGAGATAAGTGGAGAAAACGTCGTTGATAGAAAATACAAAAGGCCCAACTGGTAGTTGGGCTTTTTTTGCTCTATGTCATTAGATAAAAGTGTTGCTATTTAATATGATAGGAAGGAATCAAGAGTTACGTTTTTATTAATATTGTAAAAATATTTTATTTATGTAAATTGCACAGATAATTACCATATATCTATTCGATGCTTATGTATTGGTTCCTTAAATTTTTTCCAACCGTATGTTTATTATTGGCATTTTGCTATTCACACAGTCAAACAACTACCAATTTAGAAGAGCAAAAAGAAACCCTGAACAAGGGAAGTATTATTAAAGGCTCATTCTATAAGATTAAGAAGAGCGAAGCATTTGCGGCAGTAAATCAGTCCTCTCATTTTGGACTTTTTCACGACAACTATTTCGTCTCAGGGATTCCTACAAATAAAAAAATTAGTAGAAATACTATTGATGCAAAGTTTCAAGTAAGTATTCAGCAACGTATTATAAAAGGGAATTTACCATTAAACTCATTCTTGTTTTTAACCTACACACAAAAAGCGTTTTGGTCTATCGGAAAGGAATCGAAACCATTTACCGACAACAACTTTAATCCAGGAGTAAGCATGAGTTCGCTTCTTTTATTGGATAGTAAGTTAAGAGGGATTTTTGTTTTCTCTATCGAGCACGAATCCAATGGTAGAGACTCCATTCAGTCGCGCAGCTGGAACTATACTGCTCTTTCCTATACCCACTTTTACAACATTTGGTTTAGCAGCCAAGTAAAGATGTGGGGCGGATGGATTGACGAGAAAAACAATCACGACCTACTCACCTATAAGGGTTATGGATTAGTGGCGTTTAACTACCAGAGTAAATCGGATAGGTTGTGGGTATCGCTTATTCTCAACCCAACCAATAGGTTGAATAACTGTAACACAACGGTTGAGGTGAACTTCAAGACTGGCCCGAATGTAAACCAATTTCTCTTCCTGCAATACTATAGCGGCTTTGGAGAAAACATGCTAGATTACTCCAACTATACATCAATGGTAAGAGTTGGCATTTGCATAAAACCTTCGATTAAGAACTTTTACTAAGCACAAAACAATAGGGCTGGTATTGCTTACCAGCCCTATATTGTTATCAATGTTTTGTAATTCAAATAAGTGTCTACATTTCCAGGTATTCCTCTAGCTCATTTTGAAAAAAGCAACCATCTCTTTTAGAGTTTCAGCATGAGCGGTAACAGCATCGGCGTTTGCAGCCAGTTGTTCTGATGCAGCAGCATTTTCCTGCACGGTTCCGTTCATTTCGTTTATGGCGGTATTTATGTGGTTAATGCTTGAGCTTTGCTCAATACTTGCGGCCGCAATTTCCTGAACCGCATTTTGGTTGTTCTCAATGAGCGGTATGGCATCGATTACCGACAACACTGTTTTTTGCGATAAAGCCACGCCGCTGGCTGCTACCTTGGCTATTTCGTCGGCAGCCTTACGACTTTTTTCTGCTAGGTTCCTAACCTCTTTGGCTACAACACCAAAGCTGGCACCATATTGACCTGCACGGGCAGCTTCAACAGCTGCGTTTAGAGCCAAAAGGTTGGTTTGTTGTGCAATTTCGTTTACTATGGCAATCTTCTGCTCTACCAAATGAATATTTTCCACAGCATCTTTGGAAGTAATGTGGATTTGCTTCATGGCCTCCGCACATTTTTCTGCAGTTGTGTCGGCCCTGTTGGCGTTGGAGTTATTTTGGGTTGCGCTCGAAGCAATTTCTTCCATTGACGATGATAGCTCCTCAACCGAAGACGCCTGATAGTTGGCGCTGGTGGACAAACTTTGCGACGAATCCTTGAGCTGTTGGCTTGAGGAGAAAAGGTTTTGAGAGCAATCTTGAACACCCATTACCACATTTCTCAGGTTTAGGCGCATGTGCTCCAGCGAATTGGCAAGCATTCCGAGTTCATCGGTGCGGGCAAGTAGAGCATCCTTGGGTTTAACAGCTAAATCGCCCTTGGATAGCGTATTGGTGATTTCTGCTAAGTTGATAATACTGCCAGATAGCTTTTTGCTGAATAGGAATGCAATAAAAATACCAATTATAAGGCATACACCAATAAATGCTGCTATTCGAACAATGGTTTTGCTGAAAACGCTGTCGGAGTTGGCCGCCAGCTGCGCTTGTGTTGCCGACAGTTCGCCAAACAGAGTTTCGCCAACGGAGCCAAGTGTATTGTTGGAGTTTTCTTCTTCGGCATTTAATAGTATATCTAGCTGCTCGCGGTTATTGGCAAGAAGCTTCACAAGGCTGTCGTTTTTTATGTGCTGTGAAAGGTATCCTAAACTTGTGCTTAGCTGGCTTTGAACTTTATTTGATGAAGCAACAGATTTATCGACCTTTAGACTTTTCACATGCTGAGCAGTGGTTGCATCTACGGCGATATTTCGCGCAGCAATAATACTAGTTATCTTATCGTAGTTTTTCTGCATAGTTTCAACGGCAACACGTTTGCCGGAGGCTCCAAGTATGTAAATTGATAGCTCGTTACCGTATGAGTAAATATTTGCGCCCAACTTTGATATGGCGGCTGTATCTGCATCTATTTCTACAGCAACTACTTTAACCGTGTCTAAGAGCGAAAACACATCGAAAAGAGTCATTTGCGAACGCTCTATCTCTTCACTGTTGAAAGTGTAAGAAAAGGAGTAAAGATCGATGCGGCTTTGAAGCAATTTTTTCTCAATCTGACTTACGAGGTTGTTTGCCTGATTGATTTTGCGAATCCGTTGAAATTCAGTAACACTATAAAGCGTGGCCACAACGTTCACTAGAAACAACAGAAGAAATGAGAAGGTGAGCAGCTTCGCTCTAATAGACAGTTCTGGAAGTTTCATTGTATATTTTGTTTAGTTGAGTTTATAAGAGATAGGGAAAGGGGTTATGCTCTATAGGGATAAGCGGCTAGCAACTGCATCAATACCTCGTTTGAAATCCTTAGAAAGGCGCTCTGTTGGAATTACTAAGCGAACTCCGGAATAGAAACACCGTTCTAAAAAAGTTGGGTTATATATTGACGATATCGCTACGAAATTAATTCGGGGAAACAAGATTTCTTCAAGTTGACGAATTGACGCCAACGTTTTACTGTATGTTTCTGTTGTTAGATTTACAACAACAATATGAGGGGATGTGTTCGAATCAGTATCGAGAAGGGCTAAGTTGTCGTATACACCACAAAGAGATACACGTGGTTCACCGTTTATTAAGGTGTTTATCTCTTTTCTAAAGCTGTCGCTTTTGCTTACTATCGCTATTCTAAAAGGTTGGTTTTTGAAAGATTGCTGGCTTTTTTTAACTTTTGTTGAAGTTGGCTCACCATTGCTACTAAATACTCTTTTATGGGTATTTTCCTCTGCTGTAGCCACATTGCAGTTCGAATAATACTCAGCGTTTTCCATTTCTTAAAGCATCTAATTTACCGACTACAAAGAAATGAAGTAGGTTTATGATGCACAATAAGAAAGGAATGAGGTTGGCTGTTCTGGGAGTGAAGGGTGTTTTTATGGAAATGAGTGAATATATTGCTAATCAAACTATCTCTCCAACCACTCCTTAAATTCGGCCACTCTTTCGCGGCTTACTATGGCTTCTTCGTCGCCAAGGGCGTTGGCTTTTACCTTTAATCGACTTCCTGAATAAACTACCACTTCGGTAATTTCCGATTTTGCCACTAGGCTCCTGCGTGAGATTCGAAAAAACTTTTCGGGATCGAGTAGCTGCTCCAGCTGATCGAGAGAGTAGTCGAGCGCGTAGTTGCGGCCGGCCTTATTTACTAAGAATGTATCTTTTGATGCGCTGTAGAAGAATGTAACCTCCGAAACATCAATGGGGCGAAGGTGATCGCCCACTTTAATGAGGAACCGCGATTTATGGCTTGCCGTCATCATCTTCATGGCCTGTGCAAGTGTGGCGGCTGAAATTCCGGTGCTCGCTTCCGACTTTTGGCTATTGGTATGCTTCTTAATTGCAGCACACAGTTCCTCTGGATCAATAGGTTTCAGCAAGTAATCAATGCTGTTATGCTTGAATGCCCGTATGGCATACTCGTTAAATGCGGTGGTAAAAATAATGGGTGCCTTGATGTGTCCTGCTTCAAATATTTCAAAGCTTAGCCCGTCTCCCAGATGAATGTCGGCAAAAATGAGTTCCGGTTCAGGGTTATTGGTAAACCAAGCAATGGCCAACTCCACGCTTGGCAGCGTGGCCACAATTTCGATGTTGGGTGCGCATTTTTTGAGCAGCTGTTGCATTCGCTGCGCGGCTAACTTCTCATCCTCAAGAATTACAACTCTCATAACCAATGTTTTTGTTAGCGATTTGGTTCAAGCAATGGAATTCTTACAACAAAGTGTAACCCATTTTCAGGCCCATACGATACTGGCTTAGAGGTAAGGAATTCATACCTCGATTTAATGTTGCTTAACCCAATTCCGGTTTCATCGCCAAGGCTTCGTCTTGGCTTTAGGGTGTTTGAAATAACCAAATACCCATTCACTTCCTCGATACTTATCAACAGCGGACTCTCTTCGGTTATGGTGTTATGCTTAATCGCATTTTCCAGTAGCATTTGCATGCTCATTGGGGGTAGCATCCAGTTTAGGTGCTCCACGTTTATGGATACCATTAAGTTTTCGCCGTAGCGATGCTGCTGCATGAACACGTATGATTTTACTAGGTCAATCTCTTCCTGAAGCAAAACCATTTCGTTGTCGCGCTGCTCAAGTACATAACGGTAAACATCCGAAAGTTTCTTGATGAACTTCACCGCCTCTTTGGGATTTTGCTCCACCAACGAGGTGAGCGTATTTAAACTATTGAAGAGGAAGTGCGGATTAACCTGATTCTTGAGCATTTGGTGGTGAAACCGCTCGCTTTCAGCCTTATACTTCTCCTCCCGAACAACAGCCTCTCTCCACGATTGAAAAAAGGCCTTACTATAGAAGATCGAGGTGATAAAAAGACTTATCAAAAAAGTAATTAGTCCGGTGAAAACCAGCTGATACATTAGCTGTTTCCCTTCCATGCCAAGCGAATATTTAAAGAAGATGTAATCGCAGAGATTTATCCAGACAAAAGTATAAAGCGCTGAAATAATGATATCCCAGATAAATGTTTTTTTGGGTTGGTCGCGCCAGCCATATTTCTTGGATACAAAGTAGCCGAGCACTTCATTTCCTTTCCACACACCTCCTCCAATAAACATTCCATAAAGGCTGCCCTGTATAAAATTTCCAAAATACTTTATGATTTGAAAGTCCATAAAAATAGCAGAGATGAAGCCGCCAATGGCTGCGCAAATCAGCAAATCGTAAATATGGCGTAGTATTTTATGTACTCGAGTTTTGTTGCTCATGGCGGTCATATTATTATCTACTCAAATATAAAGGATAATAGGAGAACGAGACGTTTTTGTGGCAATAATCATTGGAGTGCAAAGCAATCTCTCCCTTTGATAAAGAAGAGATTGCCTCCATATCAATCTATTGCTTCTCCTCACAGGCTTTTAGCATCCCTATAGTTTTATTCTTACCCCAAGCTGGAGCAAAACTATTTGTTGCTGTACCTTGTGCGTTGAACAATGCTAAGGCTTTCTCAAAATTTGGTTT
This sequence comes from Williamwhitmania taraxaci, assembly GCF_900096565.1. Taxonomy (NCBI): domain Bacteria; kingdom Pseudomonadati; phylum Bacteroidota; class Bacteroidia; order Bacteroidales; family Williamwhitmaniaceae; genus Williamwhitmania; species Williamwhitmania taraxaci. The sequence goes on along the minus strand of NZ_FMYP01000022.1, from coordinate 21,285 downwards.
TGCTTTATCGGCACCGCCACCAAACATGGCAGGAGTGTAAAAAATATTCTGTCCTTTAATATAGTATGCGCGTGGGTTGGATGGATTCATCACAATAGCTTTTTCAATAGATTCGTTGGCCATGCCAGAATATTTCATGCCCCGGGTAAAGCTAACGCTGATGCGGGCTTGGTAGAGCATTGCCTGTATGGTATAAACTTCCGAGTTCTTAGAATTGATTGCCAGCGCTGCATTCAAATCCTCCTCAGCAGCGTCGAGAATCCCATCTACCTTATCCTTATCTTGCTCCATAAAAGCAGCGATTATTCGGCAGTAGGCAGAGTAGTAGTAGGGTTCCCATCTGGTTTTTTCGGCAAGGGCAATACGCTGGAATGATGCAGCAGTATTGAGGTAGTCCTGTTGGTTTTTTACGCTATCCAACTTTGTAAGAGATGCTTCCATGCCCTTTGCAAATCGTTCGTTTTGAGCATTTACAGTTAGGCCAAGGCCTAGAAAAAGAGCGGTTGTTAAAAGTAGATTTTTCATTTTCTTAGTAGTTAAGTTATTAATAATTAGTAGCTATTTGGTTTTTTTGAGATCAATAAAACATCCAATCACAAAGAAGCGTTTAGAATCGGGGGCTACCGCAATTCGGTCGTAAGTTCCTTGGTTGTTTGGGGAATTATAGTAGCGGTAGGTATACACTTGGTTGGCTCCAAGAACGTTGCTTACCGAAGCGTATATTACCGTAAATCGTTTGAAAATGTTGGTGAGGTAGGTTGCGCTCAAGCTCAGGTCGAAGTAAGCTGGCGCAGTTCCATCCATAAATTTTGTTGAGTTTGGATTGTTGTATGGCCTGCCAGTATGGTAGCTGGCGGTCATGCCCAATTGAGTTCTTATTTTTGGCACATAGTACTTCGAGTTTAGGGTAATGTTGTGCTTCGAAAGAAAGCTGGGCGTTACCTTCTCGGGATAATCTTTGTAGAGTCGCTTGCTCTCGATGTAGGAGTAAGACACCCAGTAGTCAAGGTTCTTAACGGTTTGCTGATCGCGTAGGAAAAGGTCGATACCTTGAGCGTCTCCGCTGCCTCCATTATTGTAGAGTGCAGTATTGGTAAAGTCAGAACCGTAACGAACCATGTTGTCATAATTCTTCTGATAGCCTTCGATACGGAAGGTTCGGTTGTTTTTGATAATCTGATAACCTGCAATTAGGTGCGTTGCGTTCTCAAAGTTCAGGGTGTTGTTAAAGCGGAGATACTGATCTTCGGGCCGCTGGTAGAACTTACCTGCCGAAAGAGAAATTTGGCTCCACTCGTTCAGCTGCCAAGCCATTGAGAGCCTTGGAGCCGTATTCCACTTAGCCTCGGTTTCCCAATACTCGGCTCTTTGGCCCAATCGGAAAGCCAAATTCTTAAAGGCAATCCACTCCATCTCTACAAAGGAGGCATACTGCATTGCGGTATTTGTGCCGTGAAACGATTGTGCTGTGATGCTGTTGTTGTAGTCTTGATTATAGCTGCTTCCAAACAGTTCAGCCCCAGCCGATATTCCAAGTTTATTGGTAATCCGCTTCTTAATCAGTACTTTCCCGTTTAGTCCACGAATGTTCTCCTTTACTTTTTCGCTACCTGGCTCTATGTTTGTGATATTTGAGGAGAGCGAAATACCTGGTTTTAAAATCCATCCATTCCCTAAATCGTGGGTATAGGCTGCATTTACATATATGTCCTGATCGTTTAGCTTAACCTTTGTGCTGGTTCCAACACCTTCCATGTTGGGATAATCCAGCTTTAGGCTTGAGGTCGAAACCGACGATAGCACCTTCAGAAGACCTTTATCGCCTACATTTCTGCGCACAACCACCGTTCCACCAATGGCTTCAGGAGCTTTTTCGTAGCTGCGCTTATGGTTCATAATTTTAAAGTAGGGGGCAAGGTTGGTATAATCAAGCGCTACGCTTACCGAGCCGTTCTTGAAGAGTTCGGTGTGCGATGCACCAACCCCAACGGTCATTATGGAAATTCCTGTTTGCTGAAAGTTTGTGCTACCGCTTGTTTCGAGAATTAAGGCGGAAGAAAGGGCTCCACCATATTCAGCAGAGTAGCCACCCGTGCTGAAAAGGGTTCCGGAGAAGAGCCAAGGGCTGAATCGTCCGCGTGACGGAAGGTCGGGGGTTGATGAGTTGTAAGGTTTCTTAACCTCCAACCCATCAATAAAGGTTTTCGTTTCGTAGCCATCGCCACCGCGGACAAACAGGCGACCATCCTCCCCAACCTGATTTACGCCAGGCAGAGTTTTAATGCCTCCGTAAAGATCGCCCGATGCGCCAGCGGTAGTCATTATGTCGAGCGGTTTAAGGGATACCCCCTTCTTCTTATCGCTAGCCTGAAACGCACCGGCTGTAATGGTAATATCATCAAGGGTATTACCCGTTTCCTCGAGTTGAAAAGAGATGCTCTTCTGCCCCGTTACAATTTTCTTGATTTGGGTCACGTATCCAATATAGCTAACCTCGAGCATCAGTGAATCCGAGGCATCGGTCTGAAAAGAGAAAAAGCCCGTTGTATCGGTAGAAGCACCATCGTACGTGCCGTTAACAATCACGTTAGCACCAATAAGCGGTAGTCCTGCCTTATCGGTAACCTTACCGCTGATTGTAATTTGGGCAGTTGCTGCTAGTTGAGCAAGTATGAGCAGTGTGAGTAGCATTATGTTCCTCATGGCCTTATTTTTTTAAGCATTGAGTTGGATTATATTTTATTCCAACCTTGCTATGTTATTTTCTAAGGCAAAGATGCGGCACAGCGCAACCGAAAAAAAAGAAAGAACGACGAGCTGTAAAATTTGGCGGATGAGCTGTGTCTAGTCAGCGTTTTGCACTACAGATACGCTGATTCCAATATATTTGTCGCATGCACAAAAATTAAATATTTGAGCATCTAATTAGTTATAGTATGCATGCAGAGTTGGGGTTCGTTGCTGAAAGAATTGAATCTTCAAAAATAAATCATGGGGCAGCAGTGGTCTCATGTACATTTAACATGCATGATTTCAGCATTCAAGCGACTATTTGATATTAAGACTAATTTTATTTAGTCTCTTATTACCACGATTTATTGTACGATATTCTAATTTGTGATACATTTGGATATAGTCGTTTCGTTTTTTCACCCAATACTTTAGGTCGTTTTTATGGTAGACGAATCAGAAAAGAATAAAAAGGAATCTAGACGAGAGTTTCTTAAAAACGCCGGATTGTTTGGGCTTGGCAGTATTGCCGTGGGTGGATCGCTGTTGGCCGCACTCAAGTTTGAGGAAAAAAAAGAGGGACAGCATGTTAAGTTGCTCACTGCCGATGGAAAGTTGGTAGAGGTGGATTCGTTGAAAATTCGCGACCCACGCAAAGAGCTGTTCGAGGATCAACAGGGTCGTGGTCGTGAGGGAATTCCCGGAAAGAGTTGGGTGATGGTTTTGGACTTGTCGAAATGTCGAAACGCAAGGAATTGTGTGAGATCTTGTCAAACAGCACACCATTTGCGTCCGGAGCAGTATCACCTAAATACGCTTCAGATGCAAGATACGGAAAGCACAAAACCGTATCATATGCCAAAGCAGTGTCAGCACTGCGATAACCCTCCCTGTGTTTCGGTGTGCCCGGTAAATGCAACCTTCAAGCGAAACGACGGAATAGTGCTCATTGACAACGAGCGGTGCATCGGCTGCCGGTTTTGTATTGCGGCTTGCCCGTACTCTGCCCGCAGCTTCAACTGGTTTGAACCAAAGGATGCCGATAAGGATGTGGACTTGGTTTACGATATCGAACTCAACGTTCCACAAAAGAAGGGAACCATTACCAAGTGTCTTTTCAGTGCTGATAAATTGCGAAAGGGTGAACTTCCTTACTGTGTTACTGCATGCCCCAACGGTGTTTACTATTTTGGCGACTTCAATGAGGATGCGGTTACAAATGGAACCACAAAGCAAACCGTTCGGTTGAGCCAGCTGCTGAGCGATAATGGTGCTTACCAGCTAATGCCCGAGTTGGGAACAAAACCGAGGATTTACTACTTGCCTCCAAAGAACAGGCTCTTTCCCTTTGTTAAACCCGACGATAACCACGAGGAAAAACATTCATAGGCTATGGCAGAACATTCAGAAAACTCCAATACCATACCCGAGAAGTTGGGCAACGATCTCTTTCGATCGGTAAACTTTTCCTTGAAGTTCAACCTTTGGATGGGTTTCTTAACCGTCATGCTCATGGTTTGCCTTTATGCTTACTACACCCAGCTGGTTACCGGTTTGGGCGTTGCCGGTATTCGCGACTATGTTTCGTGGGGTATGTATATTTCCAACTTCGTGTTTTTTGTGGCCTGCAGCTTAGTGGGAATGCTGGTGAGCGCAGTGGTTGGTTTTTCGGGGCATAAATGGGTAACGCCAATTTCGCGGATTGCTGAGATGATTGCAGTAGGATTTGCTGCTGTGGCCGGTTTGGTAATTGTTTCGGATATGGGTCGTCCCGATAGGCTTCCCTATGTTTTTCTACATGGAAGAATCCAATCACCAATTCTATGGGATGTTACTGTGGTAACCTTTTACTTCATGATAAGCTTACTACTACTCTATATTACACTAATTCCCGATCTTGCTTACGGAAAACGCTTCCTGACTGGAAGACCAAAACTACTCCAGAAAGCATACGAATTGCTATCGCTAGGATGGGGTGGAACGGCACAGGAGATTAAGCTGCTGAAGCGTGCAACCCGCGCAATGCTAATCCTTATCATTCCGGTAGCCTTATCGATTCACACTGTCACGTCATGGCTTTTTGCGGTTACGCCCCGAGCCGGTTGGGACTCCACCATCTTTGGGCCCTACTTTGTTACAGGAGCCTTTGTTTCGGGCTTGGGCTGCTTAATAATTGCGATGTATTTCTTTCGAAAAAATTACAAGTTGGAAGAGTATATCACCAATATGCACTTTGATAAGGTAGCTAAGTTACTTGTGTTGGTATCGCTGGTTTACCTATACTTTAACGTGAATGAGTTTCTGGTTCCCGGCTATAAAATGAAGAAATTTGATTCCCACCATCTTCATGAATTGTTTGTAGGCCGATATGCCATCATGTTTTGGGCATGCCAAATTGGTGGACTAATATTGCCCATTTTACTCTTACTCCTTAAGCCGTTTCGGAAACCGCTACCCATGCTTTTTATAGGAATTGCCGTTGTGATTGCGTCGTGGTTTAAGCGCTATATAATTGTTGTTCCAGGTCAAGAAGGTCCTTACCTTCCCATTCAACATGTACCCGAGAACTTTCACTTCTATACACCTACAATCACTGAAACGTTAATCTCTATTGCTCCTCTTATAATGGTAATCATGATTGTGACGATACTCGCAAAACTGTTTCCGGTAATTCCTGTGTGGGAAACCGCCGTGCATGAGGGATTCGTCCAAGAACCAGAAGAGGTGGAATCAACCGTTAAAGAGAAAGAGTAGTGATAATTAGAATTTTGAGATCTATGCAACTACATAAACATTCTACCCGTCTTCTTCTGCTAATAGCTATAATGGCTTTGGGTTCCCTTGCGCTTTATGCTCAAGCCAAAAAGGAAGTTCCTGCAACGGATAAAAAACGAACAGCTCCATTTCTATTTACTCCAGAATCGGTGGCCGCAGGTAATAAAATTTATCAGGCCAACTGCAATTCGTGCCATGGCGATCCGGGGAAGAATAACTATGCTAAACTTAACCCCATACCGGGCGATCCTGCTTCGGAAAATTACCAGAAGAACTCCGATGGGGAGATGTTTTACATTCTTACCCATGGCAAGGGTGTCCTCATGCCTGTTTTTGCAAACACTCTCTCCGAAGATCAGCGGTGGCAAGTAATCTCTTACGTTCGAACCTTCAACAAAACCTACAAACAGCCTCCAATTGCTTCGGGATCGAAAGCGTCGCTTTCGGGAAATATGGCAATGATATTATCCTACAATCTAGCAAATAAAGAGGTAGTTGCCAACATAACCGATAGTACTGGCGGGAAGAAGAAACCTGTTGCCAATGTAACCGTGAAATTATTCGTGAAGCGCACCTTTGGAAATCTTCCAGTGACGGAATCGATAACCGATGGAGAGGGTCAAGCGAGGTTTAGCTTTCCTACGGATATTCCTGGAGATACTGCTGGAAACTTAACGATAGTGGCTTTAGCAGGAAGCAACGGAATGGAGTTGTCAATCACAAAAGTTGAAAAAATTGGCATGCCAATAGTAGTAAGAAAACAACTGGACGAGCGTGCATTTTGGAATATAAATAGCATGGCCCCCATCTGGCTTATATTTGTTTATGTTGGCGGAGTATTGGGAATTATCATTACTCTTGGCTACATTTTACACTTGTTAAAGAAGATTCGAGAAATAAACATAAAAAAACAGGTATAGTATGAAAAGCAGTAAACCAAACTTAGGAACCCTTGGGCGCATTCTTTTTGCACTACCCTTTGGAATTATTGGTCTAAACCATTTCTTTATGGTTGACTTTTTCAGTGGAATGCTGACTTCCTTTATCCCTGGAGGTGGATTCACCATTTTGTTTACAGGATTCTTATTGATTGCCGCAAGCGTTTCGATCATGTTTAAGCGGTATGTAACTCTATCGTGCTTACTATTATCAATAATGCTTCTCATTTTTATTCTAACAATCCACATTCCTCAGCTATTCGATCCTTTAAAGGCACAGATAGCTTTTATGCAATTACTTAAGGATACAGCTCTTATGGGTGGTGCTCTCATGATTGCCCATATCTACCAACCCGAAAAGGAATAATGGATTAACGCCATATACTACCATGAAAAAAAACCTATTTACCCTTGGATTGCTATTCCTTTCTCTATTAAGCCTAGGGCAGCCCTTTGGCAATGAGATTGGCATCGACGAACACTTAAATGATACGCTTCCTCTCGATTTAGCGTTTAGCAATGAGCAAAACCAGCTGGTTACTCTCCGCCAGCTAATCGATCGACCAACCATCTTGGCTTTTGTCTACTTTGATTGCCCGGGATTATGCAGCCCACTTCAAGAAGGTATTGCCGATGTAGTAGGTAAAACCGATTTGGTGCTTGGGAAAGATTATCAAATTATTACTATCAGCTTTAACTTTAAGGACACCCCTGAAAAGGCTGCACAAAAGAAGGCCAACTTTATTACGAAAATGGGAGCAGAGAATGCAAAATCTTGGTATTATCTTACCGGAGATAGCCTTGCCGTTGTAAAGATCCTCAACAGCGTGGGTTATAAAATTAAGATCACAGGGTTGGATTATGCACATCCATCTGCCATAATTGCAATTAGTCCTCAGGGAAAAATTACGCGCTACCTCTATGGAACCTCGTTCTTTCCCTTCGATTTGAAAATGGCCGTTGTGGAAGCGCAGAAAGGAATAAGCCGGCCTACAGTAAATCGAATACTGGATTTTTGCTATAATTATGAGCCAGAAGGAAAGCGATACACGTTGGAAATAACAAAATTAGTTGGAATATTTACCCTCATTGTTCTTGGTGCCTTTTTCGGAATTCTCCTTATTCGGAACAGGCGAAAATCAAAAAACACTACTTCCAACTAATCTCGGTTACGAGTTTTGCGACAATACATATAACTCTTTATGCTGACACCGTAAACCAATGAACAAAGAAACTACTACAGAGCACATTAGCTACCTGAAGCCCCACGGTAAATACAAAGGGTTGATGGGGTGGCTTACTTCCACCGACCATAAGCGAATTGCTATTCTTTACCTAATCTGTATTGCCGTATTCTTCTTGGTAGGGGCAACCATGGGTGGGCTAATGAAGCTGGAACTGGCTAAGCCGGGTCAGCAAATTATGGATGCCCAAACCTACAATGGGATGTTCACAGTACATGGTATCATCATGATCTTCATGGTAGTAATTCCGGGACTGTCGGCAGTATTTGGCAACTTCGCGCTACCGCTGATGATTGGAGCAAAGGACGTGGCCTTTCCCAAGTTAAACCTACTATCTTGGTATATTTACGTGCTAGGTGCGGTTCTAGCCATATACTCACAACTTGGTGGGAGCAGTCCACCCGATACCGGATGGACATTTTATGCACCCTACAGTATTAAGAGTACCACCAATGTGCTACCAGCCGTGCTGGCAGCCTTTGTGTTGGGATTCTCTTCAATTCTTACAGGACTCAACTTTATAGTAACCGTTCATCGCATGCGGGCACCGGGAATGACTTGGTTTAAAATGCCCCTCTTCCCTTGGTCGATCTACGCCACGGCATGGATACAAGTGCTTGCCACCCCAATTGTGGGAATCACGCTGCTTATGGTAATTGCAGAGCGAACTTTACGGATTGGATTCTTTGATCCGTCACTAGGCGGTGATCCTGTTCTCTACCAACACCTATTTTGGATATACTCGCACCCTGCGGTATACATTATGATTCTTCCTGCAATGGGTGTAGTTTCGGAAATTATCCCAACCTTTTGTCAGCGCCGAGTATACGGCTACAGGGCTATAGCACTTTCCAGCTTAGCTATTGCAGGTATTGGTTACCTTGTATGGGGTCACCACATGTTTACCTCTGGTATGAGCGATTTTTCTCGAATCGCCTTCTCATTACTCACATTTATTGTAGCTATCCCCAGTGCCATTAAGGTATTTAACTGGCTTGCTACCATGTATAAAGGATCCATTGATGTTCGAACGCCGTTTCTGTATACCCTTGCGTTTATGTGGCTTTTTATGATTGGGGGTTTAACCGGGCTCGTGCTTGGTTCGCTAGCCACCAATGTGCACGTGCACGACACCTACTTTGTGGTGGCACACTTTCACTACATCGTATTTGGAGGAATGGGCTTTGCATTTTTTGCCGCTATTCACTACTGGTATCCAAAAATGTTTGGGGTAATGTATAACGAACTGGTTGCCAATATAGCTTGTGGAATTCTCTTCTTTGGCTTCAACTTGCTCTACTTCCCCATGTTTATTCTTGGACTGCAGGGAATGCCACGCCGCTATTTCGATTACCTTCCCGAATATGCTACTGGTCACATGGTCTCATCCATTGGAGCAGCAGTAATGCTCGCAGGTATTGTTCTTATGGTTTACAACCTCGTCCGGGGTGGTTTCAACGGATCACCTGCTCCTGCAAATCCGTGGAATAGCCTTACGCTGGAATGGACAATTCCTTCGCCTCCAAGTATCGAGAACTTTGAGGTTGAGCCTAGTATTACAGAATCACCATACGAATACAAGTAATATGGAACAACATCCTTCAACGGCCACTGAACATCGAGACGACTTCGGCGCAAAGCTAGGCATGTGGATATTTATCTTTACAGAGTTGCTGCTGTTTGCTGGACTATTTTTGGTCTATGCCGTATTCCGGTCGAAGTATTTTCAGGACTTTCATATCGCGGCGCATCAGCTCAACACCTTCATTGGTGCTGTAAACACTATTGTTCTTTTAATCAGCAGTGCCACAATTGCTGCGTCTATTTCAGCCATTCAAAAGAATAATAAAGTATTGGCGCTAAGGCTACTTTATGCCACATTCTTCTTGGCACTTGTGTTCTTGGTAAACAAGTATTTTGAGTGGGGTCATAAAATTGAATACCAACTTTACCCGGGATCTGATCCTTTGCTCACGCTAAAGAATGGCCAAGTGCTCTTCTTTGGTTTATACTACTTTATGACAGGACTCCACGTTTTGCACATTATTATTGGGATGACCTTAATGGGGGTAATAATAGTCAAGGTAAAAAGCAATAAGATTAACAGCAGTAGTTATGTGCTACTCGAAAATGGTGGCCTTTACTGGCATTTAGTTGACCTTATCTGGATTTTCCTTTTCCCACTACTCTATTTAATAACCTAAATAGTTTACCGTATGGATCACTCAACTCCACATATTTCCAGCTATCGCTCCATTGGTTTGGTGCTAGTAGCGCTTCTCTTTCTTACGTCCATCACCATTCTTGTTACTTGGCTCGATTTTGGGTCACTTAGCGTGGCCGTGGCCATGGGGGTTGCCTTCATTAAGGTCGGATTGGTGGTAACATACTTTATGCACCTTAAGTTTGACGATCTCATTCTAAGGATATTTGCAGGAATGGTTTTACTGCTCCTTTTGCTCGTATTTGTGATCACCTTTTTTGACTATTTATTTAGATAGAACCCTTTAAGACAAACGATATGTTTAGTGGTGCATCAAATTTTGCCGAAGGTGTCGATAGTGTTTTCCTATTCATCTTTACCATATCATTCATTTTCCTATTTGGATTAACCGGGATAATGGTTTGGTTCGTAATAAGGTATAACCGAAAACGGCACCCCAAGGCAGTTCAAATAAAGGACAATACGAAGCTGGAGTTGGCATGGACTATTATACCGCTAATTCTCGTGCTCTTTATGTTCTACTATGGGTATATGGCTTTTGCTCCCACACGAGTAGTCCCCAAGGATGCCATGCCCGTTAAGGTTACAGGTCAGATGTGGAGTTGGTCGTTTGAATATCCCAACGGAAAAAAGACAACGGAGCTGAGGCTTCCGCTAAATAAACCAGTCAAGCTGCTGCTATACTCTCCCGATGTAATCCATAGTTTCTATATCCCAGCATTTAGAATTAAGGAGGATTTAGTTCCAGGCAAAGAGAACTATATGTGGTTTACTCCAACGCTCGAGGGTAGCTTTGAAATTCTTTGTGCCGAGTATTGTGGGCTTAGCCATGCATTTATGGAGGCTAAAGTGGTTGTGGTGCAGGACACGGCATTCAACAGATGGCTGGATGAAGTTGTTGCCCTTACAGTGGAGGAGGCTGGATTGGTCGTTTTGAAAAACAATGCTTGCACGGGCTGCCACTCATTGGATGGTAAGCCGTTAATTGGTCCAACCTTTAAGGGTTTGTTTGGTTCCAAACGTGTAGTAGTTGTAAATGGAAAAGAGACCACCGTTGTTGCCGATTCTGCCTATATCGAGCGTGCTATTCTTGAGCCAAACAAAGAGGTTGTGAAGGGATTCAATCCAGAGATAATGCGTTCGTATAAGGATGTTCTAAAAGCAAATGATATTAAATCAATTGTTGATTACCTTGAACTGGATTCAAAGGCTAAAAAATAATTTTAATAGTGGGTTCTAATCCATCAACTTTAAGGGATATTCTTTCATTGGCAAAGGTTATGGTGTCAGCATCCATAACCTTTACCACTTTTACGGGATATGTTGTAGTCTCCGGACGATTAGATACTCGACTATTCATCACATTGTTTGGTGTTTTGTTGATGGCTGCCGGGGCATCGGCACTAAACCATTTCCAGGAGAGAAAAACTGATCGGCTCATGACCCGGACAGCAGACCGCCCGATACCTTCAGGTAGGATGTCGCCACCCTTGGTGTTTCTAGTAGGGCTCGCTTGGCTAGTTTTGGGTGCAACTATCCTATTAATCTTTACCGGATGGATTGTGGTTTTACTAGGGGTTTTCAACGCTGCTTGGTACAACCTTGTTTATACTCCGCTAAAGAAAACCAGTGTATATGCACTTTTTGCTGGAACCATCACGGGTGTAGTGCCCTTGTTTATGGGTATTGCTGCTGCGGGCGGAAATATGGCAAGTCACCAAGCGGTATATATAGGCTTCTTTATGCTTATCTGGCAAATACCTCACTTCCTCATTTTGCTCCTAAAGTATGGAAAAGAGTATGAGCAAGCCGGTCTGGCCTCCATAACCGCCCGCCTCTCCATTCCGCGGATTATACGTATTGCCTACCTCTGGATGGTGGCATGTTGCACAGCTACGCTGTTTCTTCCTCTCTTCGGGCTGCTTCACCATTCTCAAACCGGCTATGCCATCCTTCTCATCTCCACCTTAGTATTTGTTTTTATCTCCTTTGCTGTATATAAACGCAACGAAATTGATCAGTTCCGCATCCCGTTTATCCTAACCAACATCATGCAAGCTGGATTCATGGTATGTCTTGTATTGGATAGCTTGATATAAGTCGGAAGAATAATTTGTTAATGTGACTTTGACCCCGAATCAAGGTTAAGATCGAACAGTGATCACATTGCCCTATTTTCGCCTATCTCGGAATAATCATTTGCACTGACTAACTGTTACATGTCGCTAGTCAATGCCTCACTTTTTTCGTTTCGCACCGCAACCCATATGCTTATTTCAAATAGCACATAGAGTGGTAAACCTACTAACAGTTGGCTGAAAACATCGGTGGAGGGAGTAATTATTCCAGCCACAATCAATATCAGCACAAAGGCATGCTTGCGAAACTTGCGCATTAGGGCGGAGGTGATAAACCCAATTTTGCTGAGAAAGTAAACCAGAAGGGGTAGTTCGAAAACCATTCCAATGGTTAGTGGTAGAAAGACTGTAGTAGAAAGGTAGCTGGCTAGGGTAATATGGTTTTCAATCTGAGGACTTATGGTGTAGTTGCTCAGGAACGCTAAGGTTAGCGGCAGCACAATATAGTAGCCGAATAGGATTCCGAGAAAGAACAGTCCTGAGGTAATGGCACTAAATCCACGTAAGAATTTCTTCTCTTTTGAGCTCAGGGCTGGCTGAACAAAACGCCATATTTGAAATACAAAGTAAGGAAAGGAGATCACAATTCCCGCTACAATTGTGGCCATCAGGTGCCACTTAAACTGCCCACCAATCTCCGTGTTCATGAGATTTACCGGCAACGCACCTACGCAAAGCCCGTCGATGCCAAACTTGTTACCAAACCAGCAAAGCCAGTGGTAGGTAATAAATTTATTGTTGAGGGGTGCAAATAGCAAGTCGTCAAAAATAAAGCCTTTGAAAAAGAAGGCTCCAATGCATGCGAAAAGGCAAACCACTAGGGCGCGAATAAACCGACGCCTTAGCTCCTCGAAGTGATCCCAAAAATCTTGCAAAGTGGTAACGGATAAAAGCGATTATTTCCAGAGAGCTATTCGCTCTTCTTCTCTTCCTTGGTAATGGCTTCGTTATTAGCCTTATCAATCTCCGATATAACATCGTCTTTGGCCTTTTTGTATTCGGCCACACCCTTACCTAACCCACGCATCAGATCGGGTATTTTCTTTGCTCCAAACAGCAAAACGATAATAAGCAAGACAAAGAGCATCTCCTGTCCACCAAATATTCCAAGTAAAATAAAATTTCCCATGGCAATCTTTTTTGCTAATGTATTTCAAAATCGGGATATGTGCAACCTATTGGCCTAGCTATAGGAGTATTATTATTTATTCTCGATTAGGATAGAGAAACTATTTTTTCTTCACTTTCGCTGCCTTCTCCAGCGCAATCTTCACCGCCTCGGTAAAAAGGTTGTGTGCCCAAGTGGCACCCGATATGGCATCGACTTTGCTTACCTGCTTCTCCTTTTGGAATTTCTTTGTGTAGGCAATTGCCCCCTTCAGATCGTTCCGACATTGCTGTATATACTCATCGTTGCCGGCAAAGTGGCGCTCATACTTTTAAATAACTATTCCGGCCTATCCAATTTGAACCGAATACGCAGCACTCCTTCAGCAAAATCGGTTGAGATAATTCTAACCTGCCCTATCTCGGAAGTGTTTGCCACGTGCGTACCGATACACGGGCAGGCATCGTAGCCCTCCACCCTAATGATGCGAATGGTGTCGCCCACATCGTTGGGGAGGCGTCCGAGGTTATACTCCTGCTCGGCTTGGCTCCGTGAAATTTGCTCCTCGGTAACTTCTCTGTTGCTGGCAATTATTACATTTATGGTGTTTTGTAACTCTTCCACCTCTTGCTCCAAAAGGGCACGGCTAAAGTGATAGTCGCACTTGCTCTTCTTCTTCTCGAGATGGCTGCTGAACGAACGGCTACAGCCAAACATCCTCACCATCGTCTGGTTGAGAATATGCTCGGCCGTATGCATTTGTGGATCGTAGTGTTTCTCCGACATGGATTTTCCTATTTATGCTTCAACATATATTTCTTATACCGAACGTTAACTGTTGGCTTAAAAAATGTAATCGCGCCTACTTCCGACTTCGGTCTTCTGACTTCCATCTACTTAAACGACTCCCAGTTTTTTGCCAACCCGCCATAACCAGTTTCGCGATAGGCACTCTGCAAATCCTTTCCGGTTTGGGCCATGGTTTCTACTACCTGATCGAATGAAATCTTGTGTCCACCGTCGGAGTAAAGTGCGTATGTAGCACACTGCCAAGCCTTGCCTGCAGCCACCGCATTACGCTCAATACAGGGTATTTGCACGTATCCTAGAACCGGATCGCAGGTGAGACCAAGGTTATGCTCGAAGCCCATTTCGGCGGCATACTCAATTTGCTTTGTGGTGCCACCTAGGAGTTGTGTGAAGGCTGCAGCGGCCATGGAGCAGCCGGTACCTATCTCGCCCTGACACCCAACTTCGGCACCCGATATGGAGGCATTCGTTTTGACTATATTTCCGACCAAGCCGGCCGTTGCCAGTGCGCGTAAAATTTTCTTCTCGGTAACATGTTCGTGGGTAGTAGCCGCATAGTAAAGAACTGAGGGTAAAACACCTGCAGCCCCGCACGTCGGCGAAATAGCAATAGTATTTCCCGAAGCATTCTCTTCGGAAACGGCCAATGCGTATGAAAAAAGCAATCCAATACTCCTCTGTGGATTATGGCTAGCCACCGCCTTAGCAAAGCTCGAGGATGCTTTGCGCTGTAGCTTAATGGGGCCAGGAAGTACGCCCTCATTGTCGAGCCCATCCTTTATGCTCTTCTGCATTACCTTCCAAATATCGGCGAGGTATTCCCAAATATCGGGATCTTCATACGTCTCCACATACTCCCAGAATGTGCGACCCTCCTTTTTGCACCACTTTAAAATATCGGTCATATTTGAGAGTGGATAGGTCTCCTTGGTACCCACAATTCCGTTGGCATCGCGCAAGTCACCGCCTCCAATGCTAAAAACCTCCCAACTGCCAGTTACTGCTGCTTGGGCATCCAGCGATTCAATGAGCATGGCATTTGGATGGGCAGGATGGTCAAATTCGGGCATCCAAACTACCTCCAGTTTTCGATCGCCAAAATATTTGTGGAGGGCAGTGTCGGTACCGTGACCGATACCAGTAGCGGCTAAACTGCCATAGAGAGTAATGCGGTAACTGGCTGCATTGGGATGCTTATCCGAAAATATTTCGGCTGCACGGCATGGGCCAATGGTGTGGCTACTACTTGGGCCAAAACCTACCTTGAAAATTGTCTTTATCGACTGCATGGTAATACTATGTTACGTTACAAAAAGTAAATAAAGATCCTTTTACTTGGCCGTAATCCTTACCGTATCGGAGGAAGTCTCTGGTTGTTTTTCCCTAGTTGGTTCGCACAAATCAGGCCTACGGGAGCAAATAAACTCGAAACTTTTCGGAATTTCAATCATAAGTGTCTCCATTTTTCTGTTGAGTTCCCTAACTATTTCGGCAGGATTATCGCCAACCGAAAGGGCCGAGTAATCGTAAAGATCACCGATGTCTCGCTTAACGATCATCAACCGTTTCTGAAGCAAATCAACGCTTAGCGGAAGAGGCTGTTGCTGCATGTATTGTTGATGGAGATTATACTCAATGATCTGATATTTTTGAAGGAAGACATAAGATTGTGCCATTGCCACAAGGCTCAAACTATCCTTGCGATGCAACTCGCTTAGCCGTAAATACTCCTCGTAACTACTGCGAAAACTCTTTATCGCCATAATAGCTCGATCTCGACAAGTCATACAGGCGGTTTCCCGAAGCATCTCCTGCAGCTTATCCGAGGCTGTGCCATTCTTATCGGTAGCCTTAGTAGCTTTAATTTTTTCCACTTCTACGGAAAATTTCTCCACATATATTGACTCCTCAAGGCTTCGAAGCGCAGAGGCCGTTATTTTTCCTTCGGTGGAAGAGTTCCATTGGTCTACATTGAAGATGTCGGCAAAATGAAGCTTACCAACCATTGCCTCCTTTCCATCCTGTTTTTTAGGGATCAGACCAGCCTCCACTTCGTTTATGGCCAGCACTAACTCCCGCGTACTTTTCAAATTGATATCCTCTTCGAGGTAAAGTCCGGCATACCCTTGCACTGTATTGTATTCGGGCTTAAAAACCGAAGCATACGTGGTATTACCAACATTTATTATATCGTGATCGCGATTTAAACGGAGCAGTTGCCTGTATGCAAATGCAACCTGCATAAGGCTACTACCAGTGCCGTTCGAACCCGAAACTTTAAAGTTCAGCTTATATAGTTCGATGGAGCGTTTTAGTTCATAGAAGGACTTTAAGAAGTCAAGAAAGTTCTTCTCGAGTTGGTACGTTTCATTGCTTACCAAACCTCTGGCGTATTCGTTCTCAATGCGAAGCCTCCGCTTATCGATGTTCTGCACCGTTATCTCATCGCCCGAAATTTGCTCCATACGGTAGAGCGATTTATAGTTAACCACCACAATAAGTGGCGAACCCTTGTAAGGGATTAACTCCTGTAAAAGTTTGCGGGAAATGCTCGGATTGTAAGTGGTATCCATAAATTCCTTAACCAGCGTAGTAGGGATGAATGGTGCCTCGTTATTACCAGCCGTGAGCGCATAAACCCGAATAGAATGCAGTCGGGTATCAAAGTTTTTCTGTTCGAAAAGGCGAATGGTGGAGCTAAATCGGTACTCCTTTTTACGGGTAGACGCTTCCAGAAAAGAACCAAACTCGCCGACCAGCGTGAAGGCGGCAGCAGTTGGGTTGGTAAGGGTGGACAGGTTTTTCAGTTGCCCCGCAACCATGTTAAGGACCTCATCGCGCGTATTGGTGGTAATTGCACGAGCCCGAATGGTGGCGTCGATAAAATTTCCGGCAGAGTAAAGCGGCAAGTTGTCAATGATACGAACATAGTCGAGGTTATCGCTTACAAGCGTTTGATACTTATTATCTCGATCCTTATTCACTTGGAAATTGTAGAGCGGGTAAACCAACTCATTGGGTCCAAAGAGCCGCAGATTCTTCATCTCGGCCGTAAGCAAAAGGAATTCCAAATTTTCCTTTGGTGGCTTGGGCGAAAACCAACCCTTTCGTTCGTAATCTTGAGCGTTAAGCTGATTTATGAGGCTATTGAAAGAAGAACCATTGAAAAGATATATATCGGTCGATAAGTATTGCCACTGGCTGGTGAAGGGTGTCTTTACGGTATCGGAAAAAACGAGGCTGGTCTTTATCTCCTTTTGTGCTGTGGCCAAGAATGGCATCAGCAAGAATGGCAGCGATATCCAAATGTATTTGTAAGCACAGTTCATTGCACGCTTGATTTATGGTTTCTTTGATCGACCGATGGCTTTTGCACGCTTAAACTCTTTATCGGGATTGAACAAGAGACGATAGGTAACATGTGTCTTACTTATTTTCGACCCAATTTGTTCCATAAAACGCATCATTACAGGATTAAAATCGCCAATCCAATTCATTTCCATTTCGGTATATCGAAATCCTTTTTGTAACGCAGTGTTAGCAAAAGCCAAGACTAGCCCTCCTTCAACGCCTTTACCTTGGTATTCAGGGATTATCCCAAATATTTGGCCGAGAGAAACTCTACACACTTTTTTGATTTTCAGATAGTAGAAGAATTTTACTTTCCCCCACAAATTTAGGTTCCCGTTTAGATGACGAATAACTTCGTTGATTTGAGGAATCATTACAAAGAATCCGATGGGTTCATCGTTGTGGTAGGCAAAATAAACCAACTTTGGATCAAGAATGGGTTTTAGTTCCTTTACCAGAGCCTTTGCGTGTGCTTCACTCATTTCGGGAACGCCACCATGCTTAGCCCAACCCTTATTATAGACAGTGCGAAAATCGCTGGCCAACTTTTCGGGGTTGTTTAGTTGGATGTGACCAAAAGAATATTCAGGATTGAGCGCAAGCCGGTCGGCTTTTTCCTTAAGGATAGGGCTTACTCCTTCCATGGATACCGGCCGAGAGTAGGTATACTGGTTAAAGTAGTTCCTAAATCCATACGCCTCAAACATTTCGCCATAGTAACTGAAATTATATGGCATGCCATAGTTTGGGAAACATTCGAAGCCTTGCGTCAAACATCCCCACCATCTATCCCGATCGCCAAAATTGATAGGACCATCCATGGCCTCCATACCTCTATCTTGAAGCCATTTCTTACACTGATCAAAGAGCATAAAGGCCGCTTCCTGATCGTTAATGCACTCAAAGAAACCCATCCCACCTGTTGGTTGCTCCTCTTTCAATACTACTTCCTGGTTGATAAAGGCCGCAACCCGACCAACCACCACGTTTTGACTGTTTCGCAGAAGCCAGCGAGCGACCTCGCCCTTACGCAGCAGCTTATTTTTCTTTGGATCGAAAACGACTTCAATCTCATTATCGAGTGGCCGAACCCAGTTAGGTTCATTTTTATATAACCTTACAGGAAGTTGCAAGAATTCCTTAACCTGCTTACTATCTATAATAAGTTCGAGCGTGAAACGAGCCATGGAGAAAATATTAGTCAAGTCAAAAGTAGAAAAAAAGAGGTACGATGCGAAGCGTAGGGCAATAAACTACGAGCGATTAAAAACAGACGAACCCCTCGAAGGCGAAAGTGTAAAGGACTAAGGAGTTCCCTCCATTGCTTTAACGGCCGCCAAGTCGTCTTTTAGGTTTGGCAGGTGGGTTCTTACGATATTGGTGGCATGACTCCCAATGACTCGTAGCGACGAAACCAACTCCAGATGGGTTCGGCTGCTGGTAACTGACTTCTCCACATCCTCCTTTAAGCGTTGATAATGCTGCTTCTCCAACTCGATGGCTTGCATTCGAAACTTCTTATACTTCTGTTCGGCATGCTTCGTTTTCTCTAGATTAAAATCCTTGAAAACTGCAATGGCGCGACTGAGTTGCTTCTGCGTCTGAAGGTGGTAGAGCATGAGTTCGCGTTTACCCTCGTCCGAAAATTCGTGATCGCTCTCAATCCAAGCTGCGGCACGGTTTACCATATTGTTGGCAATTAGTTCCGCAATTTGCTCCAATTCGTTATTGGTGTACATTATCAAGTAGGCTTCCTGAATTTCTTCCTCGTTTACCTCTTGGCGCGTTAACTCCACTAAAAAACTATTGATGGCTCGGGTAATCTTATCCAGCTGCTTTTCCGCTGCAGTAATCTGTGGTAAGAGCATATCCTCCTTGGTAAAGAAAGGGAGAATTATATCATTGAGCATATCTTGAATTTGATGCGCAACTAAAATAACCTCTTTCTTGGCTCCCAACAACGCCAGAGATGGTGTCGCCATAAGGCTTTTCTCCAAATACATTGTTTTTACATGCTCTACTTTAGGTGGAAAAAGCCTCTCTACCAGCCGAGCAAAGGGATCAATAAATGGCAAGGTGAGGATGAGAATAATAACATTGTAAATTGTATGAGCATTGGCTATCTGACGCGGAACTACTTGCATCAAGGCATCAACATTTCCCTCGGGAGATGGAGAGATATAGTATACCAGATTAACAAACTGGGGTATGATCCACACAACGATGAGAACCCAAAATATTTTGAAAATGGCATTTGACCACGCCACTTGCTTTGCTTGAGATCCACCCTTTGCACTGGCAATAATGGCGGTTACTGTACTTCCAATATTTGCACCAAGCATCAACGGAATAGATGCCTCCAAGGAGATTAATCCTTGCGATGCGAGTGTTATAACAATTCCAATAAAGGCTGCGCTACTCTGTAGGAGAGCGGTGAATATTGTCCCAGCCAAAATACCCAATATGGGATTCTGAAAGCGAGAAAGAATATCGATAAAGGGTTCAAACGTGCGGAGTGGAGCCATGGAGGTAGCCATTAGATCCATCCCAAAAAAGAGAATCCCAAATCCAAGAATAGCCGATCCTATATTTTTCGTCTTTTGCTTCTTCCCTATTAAGGTAATGATAAACCCAATGGCGACGAAAAACAGGGAGTAGCTGGTAATTTTGAAGGCAATCAGCTGCATGGTAAGTGATGTTCCCAATGCGGCACCGAGAAGAATGGCAATGGTTTGCCTAAACTGCATCAACTTGCTCTCAACCAAGCTAACCAGCATCACAGAGGTGGCGGTACTGCTTTGAAAAATCATGGTGAGCAAGCTGCCCAACCCTGCGCCCATTATTCTATTCTTGGTTAGGGTAGTGAGCATGGTGCGCATCCTACCTCCGCTGAGTTTTTTGAGCCCATTGCTCAACATCTCGAGCCCTAGAAAGAAAAAAGCGAGCCCACCTACTAGTCCAACAAAGAGTAACCAAACCCAACGACGCTCCTTAACATCTACTTGAACCACCGCTGCCGTCTGCCGTATCTTATATTCGGCATAAATTTTTATTAGGTAGCGGCCATCCCCCTTTGCTGGAAGAAATGTAATGAGGGCTTCTCCTCTCCGATTGGTTTTTAACGAATCGTGCGAAAAGGTGGCACCATAACCACCGGGACCACTAATAATGGTCGATACAATTTTGGACCCAACAATAGGAGCCCCCGCGGAATCGGTAGTGCAAACAATAAAGGAAACAGACTTGTTTAATCGGGTGTTGAAACTTTCGGAAACCTTACTACTCTTGGCATCCCGAATCGTAATAGTTGGCTGGGCAACAGATGTATGTCCAAATACAATGGCAAATACTACTCCAAAAAAAACTAAAAGCAATCGCTGTAGCATCCCCCTCGCCTTTATGAATAAACAATACGATAAAGGTAAGCCTGTTTTTGGTGAAAATCAAATGGGGAATCTAAGAAATAATATCGCTAACCAATTACCACCGGGAGCCACATTGTCCTGTATATAATCAAGATTTTGCTTGACCAAACCTAAAAAGACAAGTTGTAGAAATGATCTTTTGTGCCATTTCACTTACGTATGCAGTTTAAAAGCATATTTTTACAAACGACACCATTAACAAAAATTAAATTGTATTTTTGCACCTTGTATTTTATGTGCAACTCAAAAACAATTGGCTCTATTCAGTGATAATGTTGTTGCAAAAATTTGCTTATCTTAGTGGAAAGTCTCTATGATATGACAATAATTGAACAAATCCGAGAACTCGCAAAACAGTTGACAGAACAAGAGCGCGTTACGGTAATGCGGGAGCTGAAAAATACGGATGCATCACTTACGGCTCAGCTGGGGGAGGCGAAAGTCTGCCCCCACTGCTCGAGCAGCATGATCATTAAGCACAGCATGTTCAATGGGAGGCAGCGCTCCAAGTGCAAAACGTGCGGCAAGACCTTTACTATGCT
>NZ_FMYP01000021.1 GCF_900096565.1 Williamwhitmania taraxaci | reverse complement strand
TAATTTACCGTATTGCGGTGTATGGCTAAACTTGAAGAACAGCTGCGGTTGCTTTCTCCTTTGATTTTTAACTGAATTAATTGTCGTACATCCATGATATCTATCTTCTTTGCGGCCATATCCCTGATTTAAGTTTCAGCGATAAGATAGAAATCATTCCTTTCAATGGCTCAATGGCGCAATTTGCGTCGAAACGGGTGGCGCAACTTCGACCGAAACAATAGCCTAAATGCACCTAAAAAAGTGGCACAACTTCGACCGAAACGCCTGGCACAACTTGAACCGAAATGGGTGGCACAACTTCGACCGTTTTATCTACTACCACGCATTTGCAAAGAGAAGGGCATCGAAAGTCTCTCGCGCTACCTTACCAAGCACGGTTTTCCTTACCATACCATCGGCCGCCTTGTGCGTATTGATCAGCAGCGCATCAGTTTCGAGCTTATGGAGCGCCTGTGCAAGGCCTTTTACTGCACTCCCAACGATCTGCTTACTGTTGATGGCTCGGCCGATGATTTGCCGGAAGCTCATCCGCTGAGGTTGCTCAGGCGAACCGAGCTGCAAGCAAACATTGCGGGCCAGCTGCATAAGCTTCCGGTGGAGAAGCTGGAGCAGGTACGGCAACTAATTGATAGTTTGGAGCAGGGGTAGCCGCTTTTCTTAATAGAGGTGTAAATCTGTGTATTATATGCGTGGCTATGGGGCTCTTTTATCCGTTGAAGAGGTGTGTTTGTAAAATATCTGTCAAACAAATGTGCTTATCTCGATGTTTATAGGTTACTTTGCGGTTTATTTTAATTAAAAGGTTCCTTCTTTCTTTGAATTGGGCTAGCCTTTACAATAACAATCTATGTCCTTTAAAAATTTAAATCTTATTGAGCCGATTCAAAGGGCTCTAGTTACTGAAGGTTACACCATCCCAACCCCTATTCAAGAACAAGCAATTCCAATAGTACTTCAAGGCCAAGACCTTATCGGCTGTGCACAAACCGGAACGGGAAAAACAGCTGCATTTGCTATTCCAATTTTGCAAATCCTTCACGAGAAGCGTAAACTCCGAAACGAACCGAGCCGCATCAAAGCGCTGATTGTTACACCGACGCGTGAGTTGGCTATTCAAATTGGCGAGAGTTTTTCCTCCTACGGACGACACACAGGCCTTACACATACCGTAGTTTTTGGCGGCGTATCGCAGTATCAGCAAACCTTAGCCCTTAAGCGGGGCGTAGATATTCTTATTGCTACCCCGGGCCGGTTGCTCGACTTGGTGAATCAGAAGTTTATCAACCTTCGACAAATCGATATCTTTGTTTTGGACGAGGCGGATCGCATGCTCGACATGGGCTTTATTCATGATGTTAAACGCATTATTGCGATAATTCCCAAGGAGCGCCAGACGCTGTTTTTCTCGGCTACCATGCCACCGGCCATAACCAAGCTTGCCTCATCAATACTTACCGATCCTGCTCGGGTAGAAGTTACACCTCAGGCTTCAACCGCCGATATTATCGATCAATCCCTTTACTATGTGGATAAGGGTAGCAAAAATGGTCTACTTCTACACCTACTAACGGGGGAGAATGTAACCTCAGCGCTAATTTTCACTCGTACTAAACACGGCGCCGATAAGGTTGTTCGTATCCTCGATAAGAACGGCGTAACGGCCGAGGCCATTCATGGTAACAAGTCGCAGAATGCCCGTCAGGGAGCATTGGAGCGATTTAAGAACAGAAAAATCAAGGCTTTAGTTGCTACCGATATTGCAGCACGCGGTATCGATATCGACGAGCTATCGCACGTAATCAACTTTGAGTTGCCCAACGTACCCGAAACCTATGTACACCGAATTGGCCGTACCGGCCGAGCAGGTCATGAGGGTCAGGCCATTTCGTTTTGCGATGCAGAGGAGCGTGCATTCCTAAAGGATATTGAAAAATTGATTGGTAAGTCGATACCGGTAGTAAAGGATCATCCCTACGCATCATCGTCACCAGCTCCGGCAGCAGCATTTGCTCGGGGTGGTTTTCGTGGCATAGGCAAGCCTCGTGCAGGCGAAGAGCGTCGCTCCAGCCCCGACGAACGCCGTCGTGGACATCAGGATGGACGTGGTCCGAGCCGCAGCAGCCGCCCCGACGATCGTGGCAGCGAGCGCAGGTCTTCGAACCGATAGTTGATATTCCAACGATATAAAAAAACCGCCCTTGAAAGGGGCGGTTTTTTGGTTTAACGATCGCGGCTATGCTTGCCTGTATTGCCGGTGGCATATTACCAACCGTGCTTATTTTATCTCGTTAGTTGATAGTCTGCAATTAGTAATTCTGGCGAAAGGTTAAGCTTATGGCTCAGATTCCTAATCATTTCAACCGTTAATTTCCTTTTGCGATTCAGTATTTCAGAGACCCTGCTTTTCCCTCCAATTTCAGCGACTAAATCCACTTGTTTAAGGTGTAATTCTTCCATGCGGATTTTAATTGCCTCAATGGGGTCTGGGGCTTCGATGCGGTAGTGTTTCTTTTCGTATTCGTCAACCATGAGTCCCAAAATATCGGCTTCGTCGCTTTCTGGAGTACTGGTTGGGGCATCAAAAACTAATTCCAATCGCTTTAAGGCAGATTGGTAATCGGTTTCACTCTTTATCGGTTTCAGTTCCATAATTCTAATTTTTAAATCGAGTTCGCATCAATCTTGTCATATTCGGAATGAGTTCCAATAAACCGGATAAAAATCCACTGTTTCTCAAAGTTGAATTTTGCTATAAGTCTGTATGAATTTCCCTTTATGTTGAATACAATCCTGCTGTCTTTCAGAATGCTTGCATTCGCATAGGTGGTTTTCACTTCATTTGGCGATTTCCACGAAGAACTCATAGCTGTGTCGCACCAAGTTTTCAGGTATTGTTCTGAGTCTGGGGCATGTTCCCAATACTCTCTCAGCGTGCTTTTCCCAAAAATCCTTTCCATTATTCTTCTTTCCAAATGCAAAGATAGCAATAGTTCTCGATACGGGAACTATTGGCTCTGATTTTTAGGATGGTTGTTACTGATGGCACCGTGGCAGTTACTAAGATGGACGTGGTCCAAGCCGCAGCAGCCGCCCCGACGATCGTGGCAGCAAGCGCAGGTCTTCGAACCGATAGTTGATATTCCAACGATATAAAAAAACCGCCCTTGATTGGGGCGGTTTTTTTGTTGGGGGGGATGATGGTATCTCTTATTCTTCAAATGACTTGTTGTCATCATTGTATGGTATAAACTTTATTATAAGAAAAGTGTTTCCATCCCATTCAATTTCGATATCACGCCCTTTTAACCATGGTTCATTACGTAAAGTGTTTGAATATCCAGCATCAGATATATAGCACGATATCCTTTTCCCATTAAACGTATATATAGGACTAACATTTTCAGAATATTTTGCCAATACTATTTCTGGCGTGTTGACTTTGAAGAAATCTTTCAGTGATAGTTTGAGCACTTTGTATTCAGTTGTATCTTTCATGAGGACTTTTGTGCCTAAATTATACTCATATACTTCAAGTTCTTGCTGGTGTTTATCAGCAAAACAAGTGGAACTATTCGAGTAAACTATTTTGTATACATTCTTTTTCTGCAGGTATGACCTTATGTAGTAATTCTCACAGGGCATTGTCATACTTTCTATAAAACAAGATTGAATGAAGATGAAATTATTGATAGTATCTATTTCTATTGTTTGCCTTTCTTCATCTAATACTCTTTCTGTATTCTTAAGTAATTCCTTTTTCTCTTCTTCATTTAGGCTAGTAAAAGGTAATTTCATGAATACATCGGCAATGAAACATCGTGATGATGTATTTTTATCGGTCTTATCTTGTCCGTTTGTGATTGCTTGAATAAATAGAAATGCGATAATAAACATTGACACTTTCATCGTAAAGGTTCGGATTTATAAATCAAATTTAATTTTCCCTTCAGCCGTTTTCGTATCAAATCTACAAAACATTTTCTATTTTACCTATAGTCGGCTTGTCGTCAAATAAACAAAGGGCCACATCTTGCGATGCAGCCCCCTGTTATCATTCTGTTTTATCTAAAAGGTGGCTAATTGCTGTTAAACTTACGTATTCGCACTTGCCATCCTTTTACTTTTTACTTCTTCACTTTAAGCCATTTGTCGAACCAGGCAAAGTACTCACGCTGCCAGAGAATGCCGTTTTGGGGTTTTAGCACCCAGTGGCTTTCGCTCGGAAAGAAGAGGAATTTGCTAGGAACGCCTAGCTCCTGTGCTGTATTAAAGGCTGCCATCCCTTGGGTGTAAGGAATTCGGAAGTCGTTACCGCCTTCAATAATAAGGATTGGAGTGTCCCAGTTTTTTACAAACTTATGAGGGCTTTGTGAAAAGCTCTTCATGGCTACCTTATTGTTGGTTTCCCAAGGTGCACCGCCCATTTCCCAGCTGTCGAAAAACATTTCGTCCGTGGTCATATACTCCATTTCGGAGTTAAACACGCCGCAGTGCGAGAGGAATGCTTTAAATCGCTTGTGGTGGTTGCCTGCAAGCCAGTAAACGGTATATCCTCCATAGCTGGCACCGGTAGCACCAAGGTTGTCCGCATCTACCCAAGGTTCCTGCTTTACCTCATCAATGGCGCAAAGTAGGTCGCGCATCTCCTGACCTCCGTGATCCTTGCTGATTGCATCGGTCCACTTTTGACCTAGAGTGAGCACGCCGCGACGGCTTGGGGCAACAATTACATAACCGTTGCTGGCCATGATGCTAAAGTTCCAGCGGTAGCTCCAGAATTGGCTTACGGGGCTTTGAGGGCCGCCTTCGCAGTAAAGCAGCGCGGGGTATTTCTTGGTGCTATCGAAATCGGGAGGAAGGATTACCCACGTTGGCATCAACATGCCGTCGCTGGTCTTAATCATGCGTTGGGTAACCTTGGGCATGTGGAGCTGATCGAGCAACTCTTTATTGATAAAGCTTAGCTCGGTCTCCGTTCCGCTGGTAGGATCGATCGTGTAAATCTCGGCTGGTTTAACAATGGATACCTTGGTGCCCACGAGGGTATTGCCGGCAACCTCCACGCTGTGGTAGTCGTGCCATCCCTTGGTGATGGGTTTTAGTTCAAGGTTATCCATGTTGAGGCCGTAAACCTGGAAGGTGGCATCGATACCGGTAACAAAGTAGAGGGTTTTGCCATCGGCGGTAAAGCTCAAACTTGCAGGGCTATGGTCGAAATTAGGAAGTAGCTCCTTCTTTTCGCCAGTTTTAAAATCGAGGCAGAAAAGACGCTCACGATCGGCCTCAAAGCCACCGCGGGCCATGCTCACCCAAAGCATTTTATCGCCTTGAGGGGTGAATACTGGTACACGATCGTAGCCGGGCATGCCTTCGGTTAGGTTCTTGGTCTCCTTGCTCTCGAGGTTATAGAGGTAGATGTCGGAGTTGGTGGAGAAGGCGTAATCCTTGCCCTTTTGCTTCTTGCAGGTATAGGCAACCGATTTGCCATCGGGGCTCCAGCTGATTTCGTCAATTCCACCAAAAGGCATCAGTGGGGAATCCCATGCTTCGCCGGGCATTATGTCTTGAGGTTCGCCTATCTTGCTGCCATCAAAATCGGCAATGTAAATGTGTTGGTAGCTGCCATCTTCCCAGCTATCCCAGTGGCGATACATCAAGTCGGTAATAACCATTCCATCGGATTTGTCGAGATCGGGGTAACGGTCGGCAGTGGAGGTATCCACCTTGGTGTCGATGGTAAGCAGTATTTTGCCACCAGCTGGCGAAACCAAGTAGTTGGTAATAGGTTTGTCGAGATGGGTAAGCTGCGTTCTATCCGAACCGTCAGGCTTGATGCTGAAGAGTTCAGGGTTTCCTGTCTCTGCGCTCATGAAGTAGAGGCTCGATCCATCGGCCTTCCACTCTAGCCCAAACTCGCTTTTAGGAGTCTTGGTGAGCTGCTTCTTATCCGATCCATCTGCATTCATAATGTAGATTTCGGCGTTCCCCTTATTTTCGGAAATACTGTAGTAAGTTACGGTGTAGGCAATTTGCTTTCCATCGGGGGAAACCTTTGTGTCGCCCAATCGGCCGAACGACCAGAGCACTTCGGGGGTTAGGGTAGTGGAGGTGAGTTTGAGATCGGGCTTTCCAATCACAGAAACTTCTGCTTCTTTAGGTTTGCAACCAAAGAGTGCAAGCCCAGTGGCAAGGATGATTATACTTTTTCTCATATGGCGTATTGATTTAAGGTATTTGGTGCCCAAGTTAAGGCTTTGTGGATAAAGAAGCAATGGAAAAGGTCTAAGTTTTTGTTTAACGAAAAAGGCCTCCACAGGGGAGGCCTTCAAAACGCATTTTAAGAAAATCTAAGCAATATCCTCTTTTTTGAAAACTGCAGTCTTTGAAAGCATGTCGTGGAACGATTGTTTTTTATCTGCAAGTACAAAGAAGCATCCAACAAAGATTGCAAGTGAAGCAATAGTACCCAGCGTTCCGATGAAGCTAAGAGTAAGTAAACCTAGCAATGCAAGAAGAGTTCCGCTATTTTTGATAGCATAGCGGAGGAAGAAATCTTTGATATCACCCTTTGTGCCATCTTCTTTAGCAATAGCGATACCAAGAATTAACTTGCCTAGGGTATAGCCAAGAAATGCTTCCATAAGAAAGTATAGGGGAACAGCAACCATAAATCCGGCAGTTAATCCTGCAATAAAACCTACAATACCTCCGGCAGCAGCACCATATTCTTCGCCACTTGCATTACCCACTCCAGCACCAATTGTTGCAAATAGCCCTGCAAAAACAATACTGAGAATTGATGCTAAAATTCCTGCAATTACTAAATCAATAAGATAAGCACCTAAGCGAATTCCAAAGCCGACTCTTTTTTCCATAGTAGTATAGTTTTAAGGTTTGTGGCTACAAAGTAAAACATTTTGAACGTGCTCAATTTAATGAACTCTTTTTTTTTCTGAGTAATTAGAATTAGATCGTGGTTGGTGAATATTGAATAGAATTTTAAGAGAAGTCGTATTCTACACTCAGCCTTTGTTACTGTTTGTTTGAATTTGTCGGCATGGCTTTTAAACATATTCACTCCAAGGAGTTATTGTTAGATCGGCCACATTTTTTCTAGTTAATGCGTAAAGGAATGCAGCGCCCAGTCTTGCATTGGTAATGAGCGGTACATTATAGTCGATGGCAGTGCGGCGAATGGTATAGTCGTTATAGAGTTCCTTTGTAGAAAGGTTTTTGGGGATGTTAATGACCAGTTCTACCTCCTTCTCTTTAATAAGGTCGAGGCAGTTGGGGTGCTCAACTTCATCAGGCCAAGCAACTGCTTCTGCTTTAATTCCATTGTCGTTGAGGAACTTTGCTGTTCCCTTTGTTGCCATGATGGAGTAACCTCTTTCGGATAGTAGCGATAGTGGGGCAAGCAGCGCCAATTTCGATCGTATAGGTCCCGATGATACCAGTATACATTTTTGCGGAATGCGGTAGCCCACGCTGAGCATGGCTTTGAGCAATGCATCGTCAAAGTCTACGCCTAAGCATCCTACCTCGCCGGTGGAAGCCATGTCAACTCCAAGGATTGGATCGGCCTTGGAGAGCCGGCTAAAGGAGAACTGCGATGCCTTAATGCCTACATGGTTTATCTCAAACATAGATGGAGGCATGGACATAGGAAGCCTTCCAAGCATATAGTCCGTAGCTGCCGAGATAAAGTCATACCCCAGCACCTTGGAGACAAAAGGGAAGCTGCGGCTGGCCCTTAGGTTGCACTCAATAACTTTTATATCGTTGTTGCGAGCCAGTAATTGCATGTTGAATGGTCCTGTAATGTTAAGCTCCAGCGCAATTTCAGCGGCAATTTTTCGAATGCGGCGTATTGTTTCAAAGTAGAGCTTCTGGGGCGGAAACACTAATGTGGCATCACCCGAGTGGACACCACCAAATTCTACGTGCTCCGAAATGGCGTCGAACATCACCTTCCCGTTGTTGGCTACGCCGTCGAACTCTATCTCTTTGGCTCCTTCAATAAACTCGCTCACTACCACCGGATGGGTTTTGGAAACGCTGGCTGCAAGGGTAAGGAATCCGTGTAACTCGTGGGGATTCGACACCACGTTCATGGCCGAACCAGAGAGTACGTATGAGGGCCTAATGAGAACGGGATATCCAACCTCTTCGATGAATTTTTCAATTTCCTCAAACGTGGAAAGTTCACTCCATCGAGGCTGATCGACGAGCAGCCTGTCGAGCATGGCAGAGAACTTCTTGCGGTCCTCGGCGCGGTCGATGGATTCGGGTGAGGTGCCAAGCACGTTGACTCCCGCATTGTGGAGTCGCATAGCTAGGTTGTTTGGGATTTGACCACCTACCGAAACTACTACTCCAATGGGGTTTTCGAGTTCGACAATATCGAGTACCCGTTCAAAGGAGAGTTCGTCGAAGTAGAGGCTGTCGCACACGTCATAATCGGTGCTTACGGTTTCGGGGTTGTAGTTTATCATTACCGCCCGAAGGCCGTGTTTTCGGATTTGCTTGGCGGCACTCACAGTGCACCAGTCAAACTCCACTGAACTACCAATTCGATATGCCCCCGATCCAAGTACAACAACCGATTTTCCTGTATCGCTGTATTGCAAGTCATGCTCGGTGCCGTGATAGGTTAAGTAGAAGTAGGCGGTGTGCGAGGGGTATTCGGCGGCAAGCGTATCGATTTGTTTCACCACTGGAGTTACTCCCAGTTTTTTCCGGTATTCCCTTACTCTGAGTTGATGTGCTTCAATGTTCTTTGATTCAGGATCGTAGAGAATTCGTGCTATTTGAAAATCGGAGAAGCCCATTCGCTTAGCATCCCGCATGGTTTCTTTGTCGAATGCCTCCAGTGTCTTTTTGTTCCTCAGAAAATTTTTGTGGGCAACAATGTTTGCAAGTTTCCCTAAGAACCATCGGTCTATTTTTGTGTGCGCGTGAATCCGTTCAATGTCCCAACCTTGTTCCAGTGCATCTGCCACTGCAAAAATCCGCTGATCGGTAGGGTGGGAGAGGGCTTCCTCTAAATTAGGAAAATTGAATGACGGGTTGGCTACTAGCCCATGCATACCTTGCCCAACCATACGCAAACCCTTTTGTATTGCCTCTTCGAACGACCGTCCAATGGCCATTACTTCGCCAACGCTTTTCATAGCAGAGCCAATTTCACGGCTTACCCCATGGAATTTGGTTAAGTCCCAGCGCGGAATCTTCACTACCACGTAATCGAGGGCGGGTTCAAAGCATGCCGTTGTGGTTTGTGTTACGCTATTTTTGAGTTGGTGTAATCCATAACCGAGGCCAAGTTTGGCAGCCACAAAGGCTAGGGGATATCCGGTGGCTTTACTGGCTAATGCAGATGATCTTGAGAGGCGTGCATTTACCTCAATTACTCGATAATCCTCGCTGTTGGGGTCGAGGGTGTACTGAACATTGCATTCGCCCACCACGCCAAGGTGGCGGATAATCCTTATGGCAAGCGATCTCAGCTTGTGGTATTCGGAGTTGGTAAGGGTTTGTGAGGGGGCTACTACAATGCTTTCGCCGGTGTGTATGCCCAATGGATCGAAGTTTTCCATGTTGCAAACGGTAATGCAATTATCAAACCTGTCTCGGACAACCTCATACTCGATCTCTTTCCATCCTTTTAGGGATTCTTCTACTAGTATTTGTGGTGAGTAAGAAAAGGCATTGGTGGCAAGCGTTTTAAGTTCATCCATGCTGTTGCAGAAACCACTTCCTTGCCCACCAAGGGTAAATGCTGCCCTGATAATCAGTGGGAAACCAATGGTTTTGGCTGCATTGAGTGCCTCGTCGACGCTTTCTACGGCAATGCTTTTGGGCGTTAATACTTCAATCTCTCGAAGTTTCGCTGCAAAGAGTTCTCTGTCCTCAGTGTTTATAATAGTTTCAACAGGAGTTCCCAATACCTCAACGTTATGTTTTGCGAGAAACCCCGATTTATATAGCGTGGTGCCACAGTTGAGGGCAGTTTGACCGCCAAACGAAAGGTATATGCCATCGGGCTTTTCCTTGGCAATTACCTTTTCTACAAAGTATGGCGTTACGGGTAAAAAGTAAACTTCATCGGCCACTCCCTTACTGGTTTGCACCGTGGCAATGTTTGGATTTATAAGGATGGTTCTAATACCCTCCTCTTTTAGGGCTTTCAGAGCCTGAGTGCCGCTATAGTCAAACTCTCCGGCCTCGCCTATTTTAAGGGCTCCTGAACCAAGAACTAGTATCTTTTTATACTGCTTCATTTTCGTTAATTGTTTCAGTGTATTAGAGGTTGCGCTTATGGTTTTCGATCGACTCAATAAAGTCGTCAAAGAGAAATTCCGTATCGGTAGGACCTCCTGAGGCTTCAGGATGGAATTGTGCTGCAAAGAAGGGTTTTGATATGTGCTTTATACCTTCACACGTTTTGTCATTGGCATTTTCGAACATGACATACCAGTCTGAGTCAAGGGAATCCCGGTCTATGGCAAACCCATGGTTTTGAGAAGTAATAAAGCAGCGATCGGTTCCACACAAAACTACAGGTTGGTTGTGGCTTCTATGTCCGTAAGGTAATTTGTATGTATTGGCTCCTGAGGCAAGTGCCATAAGCTGCGTGCCAAGACATATCCCCATGATTGGCTTCTCTCCTTCCAACGCTCGTGCAAGGTGAGCAATGGTTTTGGTATTCATTTTAGGATCCCCAGGCCCGTTGGATATGAACAATCCATCCCATGCTTCTTGATTGAAGTCGTAGTCGTAGGGAAGCCTCACTACGGTAGTGTCGCGGGAAAGGAGGCACCGGATGATATTGTTTTTTACCCCACAATCGATCAGTGCGATGCGATGTTTTCCGTTTCCATATATCTGTTTCTCTTTTATGGATACCTGTCCAACGAGGTCTTCCGTATCTGGGTTTCGCCAGGCAATGTCTTTAGTAAAAACGATTTTGGCGAGGGTGCTCCCATTTTCGCGAATTGTTTTGGTAAGTGCCCGTGTATCGATACCGGTTATTGCAGGGATTTTTTGCTCCTGAAGCCAGACAGAAAGGCTTTTGGTCGCATTCCAGTGGCTATATTCCCCGCTAAATTCCGAAACCACCAATCCAGAAACCTGAATTGCTTCCGATTCAAAGAAGCGGGAAAGATTGTCGGATTTGCTATTGTTGGGAATACCATAGTTTCCGATCAGTGGATAGGTGGCTACGAGTATCTGACCTTTGTAGGAGGGGTCGGTCAAACTCTCGGGGTAGCCTGTCATGGCAGTATTGAAGACCAATTCTCCTGCCGAACTACCTTGGTAGCCGAAAGAGAAGCCCTCGTACGCCGAGCCATCTTCTAAAACCAACTTTGCCTTTGTTTTTTCCATGATTTATATGTTTCGGGATTTATTCGCACAAAAAAAAAGGTCGACATTACGTCGACCTTTACCATAAACTAACTGTGTATTGCACTTTGGTGGAAATGCCTGAAACGGTGGAAGGCTGCTCGGTTCCTCTTTTATCTCCAAACAACGATCGGTCGCCATTGACCTAAGAATATGTTCGACGGAGATCAAATGGGTCAATTTTGGGTATTTTTCTTGCAGTCCTCTTTTTCTAATTGGTGTGTCTCGGAACGCTGAAATAAATGTCGACTCAGTGCTGTCGTTACACTCCCATCTATACGTTCCCCATGCTTTTAGAAATGTATAAATAGAACCCTTGCCAAAACGGAATAACCATGCCGAATGGGCGTGATTATTTGCTATATTCTCTGAAATGCTTTTCATTGATAGCGGATTGCGTTTTGACCAGAAATACTATTTTCTGCGGAGCAAATCTAATAAAAATGTTTTTACTATAAATAAATATGCGTAATATTATTTCTTTAATATTTTTAAGTGTCAGTAAGTAAGGTTAAAACTATTATTTGTTGTTTTTTTAGATGTATAAATATACACGTGTTTTTAGTTAGAATTTAGCCACTTACTTAGAGCTCTGCTGTGGAACCAATAACGAAATGCAATATGTGTTCCCAACACAACATTTTTGTTGCACATTCATTCTTGTCTGCGTTGGTATATCGGTCATTATAACTATTTTTACCCAAATTGCTTAAATATCATTGGTTTAGTTTATGGTTAGAAGTTGTCTAAAATATCTCTTATTGCTTTTTGTTATGCAACTGATTGGCATGCAGATTCATGCTCAGTCGGCAAGGATTGACTCCATCCGCACCGCTACAAAAAAACAGTTCGATGGTGATAATTTTGCGGCTGCTTTGCCCTATTCGGAGCAACTTCTGGCGCTATTTCCGGCCGATGGGCGCTATCAATATCAGACTGGGGTGTGTTTGAGTAAGTCGAGTCTCGACTTACTGCGTGCCTACAAGCTACTTCGTCTTGCTTCGCAGAAGGAGGTTCCAGTAGAGGTTTATTACTATTTGGGTGATGTTTGCCGCAGACTTTATCGATTCGAGGAGGCCATAGATTGGTTCCGTCAATACATGGTTGCTGGTGGTGGTAAGGTATTCAACAACAATATTGTGGAAGGAGTCGTTACTTGGTGCGAAAATGGAATTTATCT
The DNA here is from genome assembly GCF_900096565.1 of Williamwhitmania taraxaci. Lineage (NCBI taxonomy): Bacteria > Pseudomonadati > Bacteroidota > Bacteroidia > Bacteroidales > Williamwhitmaniaceae > Williamwhitmania > Williamwhitmania taraxaci. Next base: position 41,779 of record NZ_FMYP01000021.1, on the reverse strand, counting down.
CACCAAATATGCCACCGATATTCAGGTGCTCGGCCAAGCCAAGGTCTCTCTGGACTCTATGATATACTACTATACTGTATCACCAGGCGAAGGTCAGCTGGGGCCGATGCCCCAAGAGTTGATATCGAAGGTTGATAGGAAAATGAAACGGCGAATTCCTTTGGCTGTTTATTATCCTTCCGCCACGAGTGGCGATCCTGACGTGATTTACTTCTCCAGCTTTGGTAAAACTGATATGCATGGATTGAATCTATGGAAAACCACAAAGACAAATGGGACAGAATGGGAGCAGCCCGTAGAATTACTAAACCCAATAAGTTCGGACGGGGACGAAATATTCCCTATACCTGCTCTTGCCGGTGCTGTTTTGTATTTTGCCTCCAATGCTCTCTTTGGAATGGGCGGTTACGATATTTATAAATCAACCTATGATCCTGCTTCGGGTAAGTGGGGCGTACCCGAAAATATGGGCTTCCCCATTAACTCTCCAGCCGATGATTTTTTCTTTGTTCCAGACAAGGATGGCAAAACGGCAATGTTTGCTTCCAATCGCAATGCTTCGGGTGATTCAGTGGTCGTTTATAAGGTCATTATCCCCTTAAATGGTATTAACCAAAGCCTTTCGGGAGTGGCGGAGCGAGTTGCCGCAGCCGAACTAAGAACGGTTGCTACTAAGGTTGTTATAACTGATACCCCAACGCGAAATAAACCTAAAGCAAGAGTTGAAGGGTTGCAGTATGATTTAGGCTACATGGAATTAATGACCTCGCTATTTTTGCTACAGGAAACACAGGACTCGATTCGAAAAAAGGTTGACTTGGCGAGGATTGCTTTTCAAAAGGAAAAGGGTGCTTTAAGGAACGACAGCCTAGGGAACGAAATAATGAGGCTAGAGGTGGGGCAGCGAAGGGTGTCAAGCCAGATTGCCGAATTGAATAGGGCTGCTACATTTATGGAGGAGCAATTCTTGGCCAAACGTTCTCCCGAAGTGGCGGTAACGGGGCCCATATCTGGGTTTGATTTTTTATTCAGCAAAAAGGTTGTTGATTTCTTTGGAAATGAGAGGGTGGTTGCATTACGTCGACTTTGGAATACTACGGTAAAACTCGATACGGCTTTTTACGCAAGTCTGGAATTGCTGCGCGAAAGGAAAGACTTGGAAACAATGCTCACGGTTTCGGATCAGCCCGATGTTGTTTCGAGAATAAAACAATCCTTAGCCGATATTCAAGCCAAGGAACTTCTTTCTCCTTCAGATTTTTTAGATAAAAGGAGGCTGTTAAGCGTTGGGATACATAACATAATTAAGGAGCGGCTTTTGGAATTAGCCAAGGACCCAGAGCAGGATTTTGAATTTCAGGCAGCAAATGCCGATATGATTTCTGCTCAGGGGATTTTTAATAATAGCAAAAACGTATCCGCCACACTTGATAATTTTGAAGGTATTCGGGATGCCCTATGGGTAGAGGAGCGAGGATTGTTGCGGTATAAATTAGTTGTGGCTTCGATGCTGCAACTCGATTTGGTTGATTCACTAAAGCGGAATATCCAAAGGTTAGAGCATCGCAGTTCAATTCCATTTTACGTTTTCGAACAACCCAAACCAAAAGACATACAAGCCTCTCTAAAACCTGATGCTAAGCCTTCTGTGGCTATAGCCGTTAAGTTAAAGAGCAATTATTCCACGGGACTTATCGTTGCCGATCCTTTTCCGTATAGTAGCGACAATCCTATTCCATTTGATGAATCATTGCCTATAGGCGTTATATATAAAGTCCAGCTAGGTGCTTTTAGTCAACCCATTATCTTCTCCTCATTCAAAGGCTTGGCACCAATTACGGGCGAAAACCTTAAGTCCGGTACTATAAAAAAGTATTATGCAGGTAGATTCTTCACATTAGCCGATGCTCAAGTTGGATTAGTCCTGGCCAAATCGAGAGGATTCAAGGATGCTTTTCTGGTGAGTTGGCTCAAAGGTAAGGTCGTTCCGTTGACTCGGGCCCAAAATTTTGAGGAACGGAAACCTGAGGCAGATAAAGCTGTTCCTACCGACTTGAGTGAATTCCCTACAAATAATAATAAATTTTTCAGGGTTGTAATTGGCACCTTCGAAGAAGTGTTACCTTCAGGTGCTCAGGGAATTATTGGGGATTATGCCAAGGGTAAGGAAGTTGCCAAGAAACTTATCTCCGATCACGTAGTAAGTTTTAGTGTTGGTAATTTTGCTAACTTTGAGGAAGCGCTTCACTTAAAAGAGGCCTTGCTTTCGGGTGGATTCGTGGAGGCATATGTCGCTGCGGTTAGTGTTCAAGAATAAACGATAGAGCAAAACGATGGAAGAACAATATAGTTCCTCCCAAATGGAGGATTTGTTGGACGAACTGAATTTGAAGCAGGTTCTAGTGCTTCACAACGATGAGGTAAATGAGTTCGTCTACGTTGTGGATACGTTGGTAGAGGTTTGTGACCATGGAAGCCTGCAAGCGGAACAGTGCACCCTTATTACACATTACAAGGGAAAGTGTAATGTAAAGTATGGCTCTCTAACCCGACTGAAACCTATCAAGGATGAGTTGAACCGAAGAGGTCTTCAGGCCACTATCGAAAATAGTTTAAGTTAATATATTTGCCATGACTTTAGTTGCAGGCCTTATTCTAATTGGGCTTTTACTCTTTTTTGTCGAATTTTTGCTCATTCCCGGATTTACAGTGGCTGGGGTGCTTGGGGCCATATCTCTGGTAAGCGGCATTTATCTCGCTTATACTACTATTGGGACTACGGCAGGTAATATTACTCTATTCGTCTCTTTTGCACTTTCACTTGCGCTTGCAGTTGTTTCCTTGCGGGCGAAGACATGGCACCGGTTTACTCAAAAGTCTCGAGTAGACTCATCGGTGGAGACGGAACTCGATCGAGTAGAAATTTTGATGGGCGATGAAGGTGTTGCGAAATCTCGCCTTGCACCCATTGGTCTTGTTTCCATAAAAGGTATTGATATTGAAGCAAAAAGCACCGGAGCCTATATCGACTCTCGAACAGAGGTGGTAGTGGTGAAGGTGGAGAAAGCGCGTATAATTGTAAAACCAAAAAATAGTTAACTATGACTGATACAGGATTTTATTTAATTATTATAGCCATCTCCCTTGTAGGACTATGGTTTATTCTCTATTTTATTCCAATTGGATTGTGGTTTACCGCCATTATTTCCGATGTTAAAGTTTCCTTGCTTCAGCTTATTCTGATGCGCTGGAGAAAAGTTCCGCCATCCACCATTGTTACGGCGCTGATTACTGGAACCAAAGCAGGTCTTGTTCTTGACCCCAACGAAATGGAGGCTCACTACATGGCCGGTGGAAATGTTGTTAAGGTTGTTCATGCCTTGGTATCGGCCCAAAAAGCTAATATTCCGCTGGATTTTAGAATGGCAACAGCCATCGATTTGGCAGGAAGAGATGTTTTTGAAGCAGTTCAAATGTCGGTGAATCCACGAGTTATTAACACGCCTCCAGTTACCGCTGTAGCAAAGGATGGAATTCAGTTAATCGCCAAGGCACGTGTTACCCTAAGGGCAAACATTAAGCAGTTGGTGGGTGGAGCTGGAGAGGAGACCATCTTGGCTCGTGTTGGCGAGGGGATTGTATCGTCAATCGGTTCTTCTGCATCGCATAAATCGGTAATGGAAAATCCCGACTATATTTCGCGCGTGGTGCTCGATAAGGGGCTCGACTCCGGAACGGCTTTCGAAATTTTATCCATCGATATTGCTGATATCGATATTGGACGTAATATTGGTGCTGTTTTACAGATGGACCAAGCGAACGCCGATAAAAACATTGCCCAAGCAAAGGCCGAAGAGCGTAGAGCAATGGCTGTAGCATTGGAGCAAGAGATGAAAGCAAAGGCACAGGAAGCAAGGGCAAAAGTGATTGAGGCTGAGGCTGAAATCCCAATGGCTATTGCTGAATCGTTCCGTTCGGGTAATCTTGGAATTATGGATTACTACAAGTTGAGAAACTTGCAAGCAGATACCGATATGCGGGAATCCATTGCAAAACCGAATCAAACAGGACAAACCAACAAACAGTAAGCGTTTGCTCGTCAGTATACTTAAAAAGGAGAGGCTTTGGGCCTCTCTTTTTTTTGTTCTTTTTTTTCGCATTCCTTTGCAGAATACGAATGTTTTTCTACTTTTGCACAGCCTTCCCGGAGAGGTGGGTGAGTGGCTGAAACCACCAGTTTGCTAAACTGACGTACTGAGTAATCGGTACCGGGGGTTCGAATCCCCCTCTCTCCGCCACACAAAAATTAAATGCCATCGGGGTGTAGCGCAGTCCGGTTAGCGCACCTGGTTTGGGACCAGGGGGTCCCAGGTTCGAATCCTGGTACCCCGACAGAAAAAGAGTTGCAAATGGCTCTCTTTTTCCATTTAATTTTTGAAGTGAGAAGTTCTCGGGGTGTAGCGCAGTCCGGTTAGCGCACCTGGTTTGGGACCAGGGGGTCCCAGGTTCGAATCCTGGTACCCCGACAGAAAAAGAGCGACATTTGTCGCTCTTTTTTGCGTTTAAGCTTTTTTTTGGCGAAATCGCTAATTCTCGCTCGCTCTACTGCGATCCACTATAAACATAAGCTAATACTAAATAGCCTACCGTTTTGCTCATTTGTTTTTCATAGGAGTAGTAAATAATTAAGAACTGTTTGACTAAATGGTCTAACTTTATGCTTCTTCATTCTTTGCAAAACGAGTAGTCTATGGCAAGTAAAATCTCAAATCTAAAAATTAAGCATAGGGCTATGCTAGGTTTCGGCCTTGTGCTTGTACTTACCGTTGTGGTAGGCGTTATTGGTTATTTTACCATTGTTGATATTCAAAAACAACACCAAAAGGAGAGTCTTGTTCTTGGACTTCGTAATACCTTCCTTCAACTTCGTGTGCTGGAGCAGACTGCTGCTTCCCAGAATAAAGTAACCCTTCTTGCCGATGCGAATGATCGTTACAACAACGGATTAGCCATGACGGCCGACCTCAAAAGTCTCGTTACTGCTGGCAATTCAAAACTTGTTGATATTATAGACCAAGGATTAACTAATTACTATTCTACTTTTCAAAAACTAAATGATGCTCAGATCATTAAGGTTGAAAAACTTGCTGTAATGGAGAAATCTGCTGATGAAGCATTAACCTTAGCACACAAAAAAAGTGGAGGTAGTGTTTCTGCTGGTGTTCAACACTTCTTGGAATTACGGCTTCTGGAATCTCGATACGTAAACAGTGGAAATGCCGAAGACTATCAGATGTGGCAAGATGCTATAGATGCTAATGTTGATATGGCTAATCAACTTAAATTGAATGATATTGCTAAAGTTTTAGTCGTATATAAAGGGAGTTTTAATGAGTATGTGCAGCAGGTAAACCAGCAGGCAGATCTTACGGCTTCTCAAAATATTCTTTGGACAGAGATTTCTGGGGTACTCGATAAGAGCATTGTTCTTATTCAAAACATGGCAGCCGATTCTGTCAACAGTGGAATTGCCCTAACTTTTATTGTTCTTGTTTTGGCAATAATTTTAGGTATCGTTGTCTCATTTCTCTTTAGTAGAAGCATATCCTCTGGTATCGAAAAGGGCCTAGTTGTGGCAGAAAACATTAGTCAAGGGAAACTTGAAATAAGTGCTGATTCTGATTTATTGGTACGTAAGGACGAAGTAGGTGCTTTCTCTCGCAGCATGAATGATATGGTTGAAAAGCTACGTGAGGTCGTTTCGACCATCCACAGCGGTTCCGATAACATACTGTCCGCCAGTTTGCAGCTAAGTTCCAATTCTCAACAAATGGCACAAGGAGCCAGCGAGCAAGCCTCTTCTGCCGAGGAGGTTTCTGCATCCATGGAACAGATGGCTGCAAACATCCAACAGAATACCGAAAATGCACGTATTGCCGAGAAGATTACCCTTGCAGGTGCCGAGAGTATAACTAAGGGTAATGCTGCCGCGATGGAGGCTGTTGCTGCCATGAAACAAATTGCTGAGAAGGTTACTATTATCACCGATATTGCTTTCCAAACTAATATTCTTGCGCTGAATGCTGCTGTGGAGGCGGCTAGAGCCGGTGAGCATGGACGAGGATTTGCAGTAGTGGCAGCAGAAGTTCGGAAGTTGGCTGAGCGAAGTAAGGTATCTGCCGATGAGATCACCAAACTTACTAAGAGCGGCGTCGCTGTATCGGAGGAAGCTGGACGCCAGCTATCGTCGATAATACCAGAAACGCAAAAAAATGTCCTACTTATTCAGGAAATAGCTGCCGCCAGTATCGAACAAGGTGTGGGTTCCGATCAAATCAACAGTGCAATACAGCAACTAAATCAGATTACCCAGCAGAATGCTGCTTCTGCGGAGGAGATGGCTACCAGTGCCGAAGAGTTGGCGAGTCAAGCCGAACAGTTAAAGGAGGTGATTTCTTACTTTCAACTTGATTCTAATTCAATACAGAGGAGGACTCAATTACTAAGACCTACTCAGAAACAACAGAACAGTCATGGACCCAGACTTAAAAAAAGTTTTCCTACCGTTGTTACAGAAAAGAAACGACGCGTAGATATTATGTCAACCAAATTGGAGAGTGATGCAGAGTATACGCGCTTCTAGTTGAGGATTACTGCCTTCGATTCTGGCCCTTATTGGTGGTGTTTGAAATTTATCCAACGCAGTAATTATTACAGGGATGCTTATCGCTAAATAGGTGCCACTTAACAAAATTATAGAGTATACAGGAGCAGTTGATTACATTTCCTGCTGCTGTGGCGGATATAACTGGATTACCAACGCATAGTTTTTAACGTAAAATATTACTACTATGAACTACCGTGATTTAAAGTTAAAGGCCAAGTTTAATATTGCTGCAATAGCAGTTCTTATTGGCATCTTCGCTACCCTTGGTTTGGTGATTTACCAAATGCAGCGAAAAGATATTACGCATGAAATTGATGAGCGCATGCGAAGTCATCTAGATGATCTCTACACTCTCCTGCAAGATCATGTTAATCTTAAGCAGCAGGTGGTTAATGTCTCGCTGAATCTTGCCGATAATATTCTTAAAGAAACTGGAGTTATTCAAGAGACGAAGACCACGATGGCGGTGTCCGGGATGAATCAAATAACCAATGAGACAAACGAATACCAAATTCCCGTTTGGAATATTAATGGGGTTCCTCTATATAAAAGCACCGAAATCGTAGACCGAATAAAGGGAGAGTCGGTTGAGACGGCTACCATTTTCCAGAAAATTAGCGATGGCTATCTCCGTATTTCTACCAATGTGATCAAGAAGGATGGACAACGTGCCGTGGGGACCTTCATACCGAACTCCGCCGAAGTGATTAAAACAGTAGAAAGAGGAGAAACGTTTTATGGAAGAGCATTTGTGGTGAACGATTGGTATATAACTGCATACGAGCCAATTGTTATCGCTGGCGAAGTTAAGGGCATGCTCTATGTTGGGCAAAAGGAAAAGGACTATGCCTTTTTGAAGCAGGTTTTTGCTAATAAAAAGTATTACTCCGGTTACCCATACTTAATGAGCAAAACGGGTGATGTAATTATACACCCCGACAAGGAGGGGGCTAACCTTTCTAATGCTACGTTTTATAAGCAACTGTTAGATGCAAAATCAACCGATTACAAATTCCGCTATCGATGGCCGGATAACTCCGAGGGACGATGGAAATACCAATATTTTAAATATTTTGAACCCTATCAGAGTTACGTTTGCGTAACCGTTTATGAAAGTGATATTAATGCAGGCATCACTAAACTATTGATCGTAGTTTCTCTTAGTGTACTGGGCGGCATTCTGTTGATGTTTTTTGCACTAAACTATATTCTTACACCGATAATCAACCGCATTCAAAACGCGGCTGCGTTTGCCCAAACAATCTCCGAAGGACAGCTTAATATGGTGATTGACGATAATCAAAAGGACGAAATAGGTCAACTCTCTAATGCCTTAGAGTCGATGGCCGAAAAGCTGCGATCGGTAGTTGGTAGTATCCGTGTTGGTTCGGAGAGTATACTCGCTGCTAGTATGCAGTTGAGTTCCGGTTCGCAGCAAATGTCTCAAGGAGCAAGCGAGCAAGCGTCTTCTGCCGAGGAGGTTTCTGCCTCCATGGAGCAAATGGCTGCCAACACCAAACAGAATATGGATAATGCGCGTGTCGCAGAAAAAATCGCTCTGGTAGGAGTAGAGGGAATGAACCATGGAAATGCTGCTGTAACTGAGGCAGTAGCAGCCATGAAGCAAATTGCCGAAAAGGTTTCCATCATCTCCGACATTGCGTTTCAAACCAATATCCTTGCGCTAAATGCAGCAGTGGAAGCCGCTCGTGCAGGAGAGTCTGGGCGTGGGTTTGCTGTGGTTGCTACCGAGGTTCGAAAGTTGGCAGAGCGCAGCAAAGTGTCGGCAGAGGAGATATCAAAGTTGACAAAAAATGGAGTGGCAGTTTCAGAAGATGCCGGTATTCAGCTGGCCACAATTATTCCTGAAATAAAGAAGAATGCGCACCTCATTCAAGAGATTGCTGCTGCAAGTATTGAGCAGGGGGCAGGTTCCGATCAGGTAAACGCTGCTCTTCAACAGCTCAATCAGGTTACTCAGTTAAACGCCGCTGCTTCGGAGGAGATTGCTACTAGCGCTGAAGAATTGGCAAGTCAAGCCGAACAATTAAAGGATATTGTATCCTATTTCAAAACTGGAGAGGAGTCCAATGATTCATATAGGTTTTCAACGAAAGGTAACCGTGTTAATCGTAGGGAGGTCCAAATGAATCAGGCATTGAAGAATCAGGCTAATTCGATCCCAAAACCCAAGTTTTCTATTTCTATGGAGTCGAATGGAAAGGGAGTCCCTCTACAAATGAGCAAGGATGATGAGTATGAACGGTTTTAGTAGACGCATTCTCTTTGCAAGAAAAAAGGTATACCCTATAAGTAATTGTGGGGTATACTTTCTGTTAACAAAAGGGAAATTGGAGAATCAAAGTCAACCGAATTATTGATTGGATTTTTTTATTCTGCTGGGAATGGCTGCTTAGTTTGTAAGCATGGATCAACTCGATTAGTGGAGTAGTATCGATACTAAAGAGATTTAGCTATTTGATTATAGTTATCTGTAGCATTCTGCTTTGTTAATCTCATTGTTATTTGTACATAAAAACTGTAAAGTCCTCAGGGAGATAGCCTTGCTTTAGAACAACGTTGGACGACAGTGATTCACAAAATGCTTTTGTCGAGGCTATTCCATGGGCTTTTAAGAAACCGGAAATAGGGAACTTATCTATGTCGAGCATGTTAAAGCCAACGCCTTTCTTGGCGGCGGTGTACATCCTTTCAATTAATTGTTTGTAGTAGTTTTCGTCGCTGCTGCGGTAGCAAAATATGCCGCTCGCAAAAACATAGTCGGCAAGCGGGAGTTCTCCTTCTGCGAAATCGCGTCGTATAAATAAAGCGTTTGGGTCTTCGGCATAGGTTTGTTGAGCTAACTTGACAAATTCTGGCATAAAATCGATACCGGTATAGGTAATATTGTAGTATCGTTCGTCGAGGTATTTTTTGAGATGGCCGTAGCCACAGCCTAGGTCAAGCACCGATGCACCATTTAAGTTGGCAATATTGGAGAGGACATCAAAACGGGTAAGCTGGTTGCCCTTTTCTACCCAACCAAGTGCGCCATACGTACCATCGCCCGATTCGCTAAGGCATAGCTGGTGAAAGTATAGCACGGAGCATTTTTCCTGGAGGTTCATAATCCGTCAATAAAGGGTTTAAATGCTTCGTGGTACTTTACCGGATTGAATTCCATGACCTCATATGTGGCAATACCGTGAATATGAAAAGGGTCGTTATTAAAGATATCCAGCAGTTCCTGCTTGCTTTTTCCCTTCGAGATAAGTATTCCTCCGGTTCTTGGGTTTAGAGGCCCAGAAGCGATGAATTGTCCTTTTATGTAGTACGTTTCGAGGAACGCTCGGTGGTTGACAAGAAAGCGATCAATCTCCTCGATGGGTTTTATGTAGGTTACAATAATAATGAAAAGCATCATCGATAATTTAGGGGGTAGGGCGTGCAAGGTAGCGAAGTAAAACGAATGGGCCAACCTTTTCTTAGAGGTGGCCCATTGCAGTTTCGAATATTGTTATTGTTTATTCTTTCTCTAAATCGGAGAATTCGTTATCGTTTTCAGCCTCTAAACTGGGGGTTTCATCTTCGTCGTATACGTCAAGAATGGGTTCTGTAAAATTCTTGCTGACCAGTCGTTTGTCGATAGTTAGGAGTAGTGAAGGAAGTACCATCATATTAAAGAACATGGCGATAAAGAGTGTGGTAGAAATGAGAATTCCAAGGGCTTGAGTTCCTCCGAATCCCGAAACGGTGAATACACTAAATCCAAGAACCAGAACGATGCTGGTGTAGATCATGCTAAAGCCTGCCTCTTGTAGCGCATTTATTGCAGATAGCTTAATGTCTCCCTTGGTAAGTTTCAACTCATGCCGATAGCGCGATAGATATTGAATGGTATTGTCCACCGAGATTCCAAGGGCGATGCTAAATACTATAATGGTTGATGGCTTTATTGGAATACCAAGGAAACCCATGAGGGCGGCTGTAATGATTAGCGGGATTATATTTGGAATCATGGATACTAGTATCATCCGGAAAGAGGAGAATAGTAGTGCCATAAGGAGTGAAATCATAATAATTGCAATAATAACACTTTCGAATAGATTCCGAATGAGGAAGTTGGTTCCTTTTGCAAAAACCACGCTGTTTCCGGTCATGGAAACGGTGTATCTCTCCGCGTCGAATATGCTTTTAATTGTGGAGTCGATTGCATGGGTGAGGAATTCCATACGCTTGGTTCCTACATCCTGCATCTGGAAGCTTATTCGAGTGATCTGTTTTGTGGAATCGACGAACGCTTGAAGTGGATTCTTTTTCCCTTCCATTTTTTTCGGCAGATAGGATAGCACGAATCCACTCTCCATGGAGTTTGGAAAACCATACATGGCCGGATTACCACCATAGTAGGATTGGCGGGCAAATTTGAGCAGTTCTGCTAGCGAGAGCGGTTTGGAGAACTCCGGATACTTGTTGATAGCAGTTTGTAGGCGATTGATTTTTTCCAGAGTTGGATACTGCATTACTCCATTTTTCTTCTTTGTATCGACGGAGATTTCGAACGGCATAACACCGCCAAAGTTGCGTTCAAAAAATTTCAGATCTAAGTATATTGGATCGTCCGTTTGCAGATCGTCTACCACTTTCCCTGAGGTTTTTATGAGGCTTACCCCAATAACTCCAAATAGCAGCATAACTCCAGCAATGGCGTATATGTAATTCCTCCGAGTAGAGATTGTTTCGATAACTTTTGCAAGAACATTACTAAAAAAATGACTATCTAAATGCTTTAGATGTCTTGGCTTTGGCGCCTCTTGGTAACTAAATATTATTGGTAATATGGTGATAGTGAGAAGGTAAAGCAGCATAATGTTGATGGCGGTAACCAATCCAAACTCCTTAAGCACCTGGTTTGGAATAAGTATAAATGCTGCAAATCCAATAGCGGTTGCTACGTTGGTCATGAGTGACGCTAGCCCAATTCGCTGAATCACTCTTGAAAGGGCTTTTATCTTATTGCCGTGAATGCGATACTCCCAGTGGTATTTATTCAGAATGTAGATGCAGTTCTCTATGGCAATTATTACCATGAGTGACGGAATAACTCCCGAGAGAATGGTGATTTTATAGTTGAATAGGGAAATGGTACCTAATACCCATATGATACTGATTATTACAACAATAAGCGAACTTATCACTGCTCGGAGTGAACGAAAAAAGAGCAGCATGATTAGGGAGGCAACTACAAGACTTAATATGATAAAGAGAAGTAATTCGTTCTTAATTAGTTGAGTAGTAATCGTTCTGATGTATGGCAATCCGGAGTAGTGGACTTCAACCTTGTTCTGAATACGGTATGCCTCGGCAACGTTGGTGATGGCATTTACAATGGCAATTCTTCCCTCGTCCGCTATTTTTTCCTTATCAATGGTAATGGCCATGAGGTAGGCCTTCGTTTTCGGATTGAAGAGTAGGCCTTCGTAAAATTTTGTTTTAAGGATTTCCTTTTTTAAGCTATCTACTTCTGATTGAGATGTAGCCTCTTGGCTAACAACTGAGAGGAAATCGAATCGATGGGTAAGCTGATTCTTCACCAAGGTTTTTGTCCTTGCCATGCTAATCACCTCTTCCACGCCGTTGATCTTTCTGATATCATTACCAAGGCGATACCATGCGTTGAATTGATCTAGGGTGAAAATATCGGGATTGATGGATCCAATTACATAGATATTCCCATCTTCACCAAAGTGTTTCTTGAATTGTTCGTAGTCTATTAATGCGCTGTCTTTTTTGGAAAGCAGCTTAACCGATTCGTAAGATAGCCTTACAGAAGCGGCATTATAGGCCATAAAAATGGTGAACAGTGCAAGTATTATTACTATTATAGATCTGTTCCTAAGTATGATGCGAGATACGGCTGTCAGCATGATATTTTTTAAAGTAAAAGCCTGTAAAGGTATTTTGTTTCGAGAATATATTGATTATAGTGTCGTAAAAAATAATTATTTTACTCAAAAAACCTAAAAATATCTTTTTTAATGTGTCACAATTGAGGTAATAATCAATTGATCAACAGAATTTATTACCTCATTGGAAAATAAAATCAATAATAGCTATAGGGTAAAATCTTTCTCACCGCTCTTTAATGTGTTAGGGTAAATATAATGTTTCACCAAAAAACAGACCATATGAAAGCGTTAATGAATAAACTGGCTGGAATAGGCATGATAATCATGCTTCTTGTGAGTGCAGGTAGTGCTTTTGGGCAGGAGGCTGCACCGTTTGTTACCATTACTGGAGTAGTAAAGGATTCAAAAACCAAAGACAGGCTTCCCTTTGCTAGCATAAATATTGTTGGGTCAAGCGTGGGAACTGTCGCCAACTCCGAAGGGGAGTTCTCCTTAAAGGTCTTGACTTCGCTCAATGCCTTGTCGTTTGAAGTTTCCCACTTGGGATATGTAAATAAGTTATTTTCTGTTTCGGAATCGCAAGAAAAGGAGGTTGTTTGTTATGTTGATGCCTATTCAATTGTCTTGGATGCGGTAATTATTACTCCGGAAAATGCACGTTCACTCGTTGAGGAGGCTGTTAATAAAATCAAGGATAACTACAATGACGTTCCAAATAGTATGGTCGCTTTTTATCGGGAGTATGTAAAGCAACGCAAGGACTTTCTCTCTATCTCCGAAGCGTTGGTAGATATCTATAAAGCGCCATACGGATCTAGTTTTGATAACGATAGGGTTAAGATAAACAAAGCGCGAAAAGGGAATAACATCAAGAAGGCCGATACCTTAGCGATTAAACTGCAAGGGGGGCCAAGCGTAATGCTTTTGCTCGACGTGGTTAAAAATCCGGACGTGCTTCTTTCGCAGGAAAGTTTGGATAGTTACCATTTTGAAGTTACCGACATGGTAAACATTGATAACGACCTCAACTACGTTGTTTCCTTTACCCCAAGAGTTATTCTTCCGTATCCGCTTTATATCGGCAAACTCTATATCTCGAAAGAACGGAAAGCAATCTCAATGATTACTTTCACCATGGATATGTCCGATATGAATAAGGCAAGCCAGCAGTTTATTCGCAAAAAACCCTACGGCTTGATCTTCACTCCAACTAGTGCAACCTACATGGTAACCTACAAGCAGTTTGATGGGAAGTACTACTTGAATTATACTCGGAGTGAGATTAAATTCCGTTGCGATTGGAAAAAGCGTTGGTTTAAGAACAACTATACCGTTGTTTCCGAACAAGCCGTTACCGATAGGAGTTCCGTTAATGTGGTGAAATTTCAGTCGAAGGATGCGTTCAAGTCAACCGAAATTTTTGCCGACAGGGTGCATGCATACTTCAATGGAGATTTCTGGGGCGACCAAAACGTCATTGAACCGGAGGAATCGATTCAAGATGCTATTAAAAAGTTCAATAAGCAGTACGTAAAGCAGCAAGATCGGTCAAAACAATAACTTTTAAGTAAGGGCTGTCCTTCTAAAACTAAGGAAATAGGTTGTAGTTTTGGGAATAAGCGTTGGTTAGGTCTCGTATTAGGATGGAGGATAGCCCTTATTAATATCATAGCAGCATAGGTTTACTAAATTTTTGCTACTTTTAAGTTTGTTAATTTGACTTGTCTAATGGCACTGCACGGCATACTCTCACAACGTAAAATAATTAATAGCGACATCAGTGAGTTTGAGAAGGTCTTTCGAACTTTCTATGAGCCTTTGTGTAGATATGCATTTCAAATAGTCCACGACATGGATGCCGCTGAGGAGGTTGTTGAGGAGTTCTTCTATAACTACTGGAAAAACAGGGAAACTATTGAAGTAAAGATATCCCTTAAAGCATATCTCTTCCGCTCCATTCGAAATAACTCCTTGCGATACCTTGAGCACATCGCGGTTACTAGGAAACATGCAAAAGAGGTAATGGCGGTAGAGAAAGATATCGAATCGGGAAATGCCTCTGATGAATTGGAATTGAATGAGTTGAATGCAATTGTTGATAAAACCTTAGATGAATTGCCCGAGAGGTGCAGCAAGATTTTCAAGATGAGCAGGTTCGATGGTTTGAAATACCAGGAAATCGCCGAATCGCTCTCCATATCCGTTAAAACAGTGGAGGCCGATATGGGCAAAGCACTTCAGCACTTCAGAAAGAATTTAAAGCACTATCAGGAATATGCCCTTTAATTGCTAATCAAAAAGAGCCATGAAACTACAGCAAGACAATAACAAGCAGGTGGAGACGATCGCTCGATTCTTGGCAGGAGAGATGGGAGAGGCAGAAAGAGCGTCGTTTTTAGAAAACGCTGACAGGTTACCTAGTAACCGTATTTTAATTGACAAGATGAAAAGAGATTGGGATTTGATAGAACGATACACAAAAAACAATAAGGTGGATACAGGTAAGGCTTGGGATAAGTTGCATGATCGGTTTCAGGAGGAAAAGTTGATTCCCGCATCTAAAAATGTATTCTTACTACAGCGAAGAGTCATGCCTGTATGGCAATGGGCTGCTGTGTTTGTGGGGATAATTGGCCTTGGATTAACAACCTATTACGTTGCGAACCAAAAACCATCGACCTCTTTCATTACGTTGACCACCACCAGTGATCCATCTGCATTAATCCAAACGCTCAAGGACGGCTCTGTTGTGTATCTGGCTCACAACACCTCATTTTCCTATCCTGAGCAGTTTAGTCGCGATGAGCGAAAAGTTGAGTTGACAGGTGAGGCCTACTTCGATATTGCGCGCAATCCCGATAAGCCATTTGTCATTGAAACCAGTAGTGCAACCGTGGAAGTTTTAGGTACAGCCTTTAACGTTAAGTCCAATAAAAACAGTAGTTTTGAGTTGATCGTAGAACGAGGTCAAGTTCGGGTAACCCCTAAAAGTGGTTCAATGGAAAGTTTTATCATAAACGCTGGTGAAAAGTTAACTTCTACTGCTAATCACTTTTACAAGGAGAAGAATACCGACAACTCCTATCTTGCATGGAAAACCAAGCGGATGCGCTTCAAGGACGAAACGCTTGAAAATATTGTCAAGGTCATTAATAGTAACTACCATTCTAGTATCATGATTGAGAGTGATGCTGTTGCCGCTCGTCGATTAACCGTTACTTTTAATGATAGCTCAATCGAAACTATGACCGAAGTGATTTGTGTAACCTTGAATCTAAAATCGGATTCGGCTTCGGGTTCAACTATACTGCGCGAGGCAAATGATAAACGAGGTAACTAGGAAGCAGCGTATATTCAATATTTTCAATGCAGTAGGTCCAAGACTTTTGGTCCTACTGCTTTTTCTGTGTATCACTATCATTGGTTTTGCACAAAAAAGTCCACTGGATCAGCGGGTCACCATCGAAAGCAAAAGAGTGACACTTTATGAGGCGCTAAATCTTATTTCAGATCAAATTGGCTATAATTTTGTTTACGATAGCAAAGATTTAGACAGCGATAGAAAGGTTAAACTTGAGGCGAAGAACGACCCCGTTCTAATTGTTTTATCCGGACTGCTAAATAGACCTAACCTTGCCATAAAGGTTCTCGACAAGTACATCCTCATCTATAGGGTTGCGTTGGTTAGTGCCATTATTCCGGTAAGCCCTACTGTTGATTCTATTCATCCGTTCATCGTAAAGGGACGTGTTTTCGATAAGGAAACGAAGGAACTTATTCCCTATGCAACCGTTGGTGTGGTGGAGCAGGGGATTGGCACCATCACCAATTTGGATGGTTTTTTTGTAATGAAAGTTCCTTCCAAACAATTAATTTCGACCCTCACCATTTCCCATTTAGGATATAAAAGTCAGACACTTCCGGTTGAGTTATTATCTGGCCAGCAGGTAGATATTTATCTTGAACCACATTCGATATCCATACAGGAAGTTATAATTAGGAATGTTGATCCCCAAGCCTTGGTCGAAAAGGCGATGGCACAGATAAGCCATAACTATGGGGAAACGCCAGCGTTTTTAACCTCTTTTTACCGGGAAGGAGTTGTCAAGAATAGTGATTTTTTGAGTTACTCAGAGGCTGTTTTTAAGGTTTATAAGAGCCCTTATACACGAAGCCCTGAGATGGATCAAGTTAAGTTACTCAAGTCTAGAAAAATTAGAAGCGGAGACCAGCGGGATACCTTGATTGTGAAAATGAAGGCTGGGATTAGCGCGAGCCTTAGCCTAGATATAGTGAAGAGCATTCCTGAGTTCCTCGATAAAGAGTATATGATTAACTATCGCTATACTCGATCTGATATCGTTACCCTAGACTCATTAACGGTTTATGCAATCTCGTTTGAGCAGCAAAAAGGGATAATCGAGCCATTCTTTAAAGGTGTATTATACATTACCATGGATAGCCTCGCCATTCTTGGAGCCGATTTTGAGATTAACCCAGAGTTTGTTGAGAAGAGTGGTAGTCAGTTGGTAGTTAAAAAAAGCAGCAAAATAAAAGTAATTCCTACAAAAGTTGCTTACTCTGTAAGGTATAAGCATTGGAATGGAAAATACTATCTAAGCCATATTCGGGGCGATTTGTATTTGAAGGTTAAAATGAGTTCGCGATTGTTTTCCAGTAACTACCATGTTTTTCTGGAGATGGCCACCATCCAAATTGAGCTGGGCAAGGTAACTCGGTTTCCAAGGAGCGAAATTATTAATTCGCGCGCTGTTTTTAGTGATTTGGATTTTACTTACGACGATGAATTCTGGCGCGAATTCAACTTTATTGCTCCAGAGGCAAGCCTTCTGGAATCCATGCGCAGAATTGCTCCCATCATCGAAAACATGGAAGGGACCAACTAATTTGGTTCACCCAAAGCCACCAAAGCAAATTTTTTAGCAGAACTTTTTATCATTTCAATGCATTGAATTTTAATACCATGCCGTATAGTTGTATGTTGAATAACATATAAAAATAGACGAAATGTCATTGGATTAAAAAAAAAATAGCGTTATTAGCTTCCTTGATGGTTTAGTTAAACTAGACTATTTAATGGGAAGCGTAATGAACCTCCATGCTAAACTAATTGACTATGATTAAGAAATTGCTAGTCGCTAATCGAGGTGAGATTGCCGTAAGGGTTATGCGTTCGGCCAAAGAGATGGGGATAAAAACTGTGGCCGTTTACTCCGATATCGATCGTACTGCATTGCATGTAAGATATGCCGATGAGGCTTACTGTATCGGACCTGCACCTTCGGATCAAAGCTATCTATCTGCCGATAACATCCTTGCTGCAGCCAAACTCGCTGGAGCTGATGCCATTCACCCTGGCTATGGCTTTTTGAGTGAGAATGCTGAATTTGCTCGTCGATGTGCTGAGGTCGGGATCGTCTTTGTAGGGCCTTCGCCCGAGGCAATAAGCGCGATGGGGGATAAACTCCGGGCGCGCCAAGCCATGATACTGGCTGGTGTTCCTGTCGTTCCAGGAACAACTGAAGGGATTTCCTCGCTCGAGGAGGCCATGAAGACCGCAGAGGATATTGGATTCCCTGTTATGGTAAAAGCTTCGGCCGGAGGCGGGGGAAAGGGTATGCGGTTGGTTAAGACCCGTAGTGAGTTAATATCGGCTATCAGAGCGTCTAAGTCTGAAGCAAAATCAGCCTTTGGGGACGATACCGTTTATATCGAGAAGTACATTCAGTCGCCCCACCACATTGAATTTCAGATTTTAGCGGATAAGCATGGAAACACAGTTCATCTTTTCGAACGTGAATGTTCTGTTCAACGCCGTCATCAAAAGGTAGTAGAGGAAACTCCATCGCCAATTCTTACCCCCGAAGTTCGGTCGGAAATGGGCGAAAAAGCGGTGGCTGCAGCTAAAGCCGTAAACTACTACGGAGCTGGCACTATCGAATTTATTGTGGGAGATGACCTTTCCTATTACTTTCTAGAAATGAATACTCGCCTTCAGGTAGAGCATCCCATTACCGAAAGGGTTGTGGGGATTGATTTGGTTAAGGAGCAAATCAAGATTGCTCAAGACGAGAAGCTCTCCTTTGGACAATCGGATTTAAGGCAGTTTGGGCATGCCATTGAGTGTCGAATATATGCTGAAGATCCCGATAATGGGTTTATGCCCAGCCCTGGGAAAATAAAACACCTCACCGAGCCACTAGGTACTGGAGTCAGGCACGATGGATATGTTTATGAAGGGTATGAGATTCCTATCTACTACGATCCAATGATTTCGAAGTTAATTGTTTGGGGACAGGATAGGCACGAGGCCATCCAACGAATGCGTAGCGCATTGCACTCCTACAAGATAACTGGAGTTAAAACCAACCTGCGCTTTTTGGAGCGAATAATGCAGAATAGCGTATTCAAACTAGGTAAGTACAATACTCATTTTATTGAGGATCATAAGGAGGAACTACTGGATAAATTTCGGTGCAACATCGAATGCGAAGACGTAGCTATCCTCGCTGCTTTTGTGGACTACATTGATGCCATTGAAAATGCAGGACCCATGCGCCCACAGGGGCCACGCGGAAATCTTTGGAAGGAATTTGGCCGAAGGAAAAGCATTCTCCGGCTCTGATCGATCTCACTTAAAACAATACAACGATGTCGTATCAAGTTAGATTAAACGACCGGATAGCGGAAGTAGAATTGCTCGCGAGGAACGGGAACTTCGTCTCCGTTGCCATTGATGGCATTGAGTATGCTGCTGATATAATTATGGTTGAGCAGGGGGTATACTCCATTTTGTGGAACAATAAATCGTACAATGTGGAACTTTTCCCTGGGGATCAACCTCGAACCTATAGCCTTACCACAAAACAAGATGTTTTTGAGGCAGAGATCATTGATGCCGAAGCTCGTTACCGTATGAACCGATCTAAAGGACTTGTTTCCGACTCCGATAAGGTTTTATTCTCGCCCATGCCGGGTAAGGTTGTAAAGGTAATGGTAGCTCTCGGTGAAACCGTAACTATTGGACAACCCTTAGTGATTGTTTCGGCAATGAAGATGGAAAGCGAGTTTAGGGCTAAGGTGGATGGAACCATTACCGAAGTTCGCATAATGGATGGCGATATTGTAGAAGCCAAACAGGTTATGATTGTAATAGAATAATTAACCCGATTCTTCCCGTAAGCGTTCCTCTGCACAGGGATGAGCCTTCTGGTAGAATCTTATTGTTTTGGTAGCGAGTAATCAAAATTAAACGAGAAACAATGAAGAAACTAGATAAATACGCTCAATTAGAAGAACTTAATCGTCAGTCCGAATTGGGAGGCGGTAAGGATCGTATCCAAAAGATTCATGAATCGGGACGGAAAACGGCCCGTGAGCGAATTGCCGATCTTCTTGATCCCGGAACATTCGTGGAACTTGACAAACTAGTAACCCACCGAGCTACCGATTTTGGGATGGACAGCCAAAAAATTATGGGCGACGGCGTGGTATCCGGTTACGGAAAGGTGGACGACCGTTTGGTTTATGTTTTCGCCCAGGACTTTACGGTATTTGGGGGAAGCCTTAGCCGTGCCAATGCCGACAAAGTTGTGAAGGTAATGGATCTGGCAACCCGCATGGGGGCTCCGGTAATTGGGCTTAACGATTCAGGGGGTGCGCGCATTCAGGAAGGAGTTGAAAGTTTGGCTGGCTATGCCGATATTTTTTACCGAAACGTTCAGGCTTCGGGCGTAGTACCTCAAATCTCCGTTATCATGGGGCCTTGCGCCGGAGGTGCTGTTTATTCGCCTGCACTCACCGATTTTATTATGATGGTGAAGGATTCCTCTTGCATGTTTGTTACCGGACCGGAGGTCATTAAAACCGTTACGCACGAAGATGTAACCAAGGAAGAATTAGGCGGTGCCACAACTCACAATACCAAAAGCGGAGTGGCCCATTTTGTGGCCGACGACGACGAAGTGGCCATGGTAATGATTCGCGAGTTACTCAGCTATCTTCCCTCCAATAATATGGAAGATCCGCCGTTAAAACCATCGCTCGATTCAATCCACCGTGCCGATCCAAAATTACGTATGCTCGTTCCCGACGATCC
This sequence comes from Williamwhitmania taraxaci, assembly GCF_900096565.1. NCBI lineage: Bacteria > Pseudomonadati > Bacteroidota > Bacteroidia > Bacteroidales > Williamwhitmaniaceae > Williamwhitmania > Williamwhitmania taraxaci. The sequence continues at coordinate 21,084 of NZ_FMYP01000021.1, read as the reverse complement.
AAATAAACCATACGATATTCGGGATATTATTGAAACTGTAATGGACGAGAATCACTTCTTTGAGATTCAGCCATTTTATGCCGAGAATATCGTGATTGGATATGCTCGATTGGGCGGCCGTCCCGTTGGGATTGTGGCGAATCAACCGGCTGTCTTGGCCGGAGCCCTCGACATTAACGCCTCGGTTAAGGCGGGAAGGTTTGTCCGCTTCTGTGATTCCTTCAATATCCCTATCATGACGTTTGTGGATGTTCCTGGATTTATGCCAGGCACAGAACAGGAGTTTGGGGGTGTTATTCGCCATGGTGCCAAGTTGCTCTACGCTTATGCTGAGGCAACGGTTCCTAAAATTACCCTTATTGTGCGTAAAGCTTACGGTGGCGCTTACGATGTAATGTCGAGTAAGCATCTGGGCGGCGACATTAACTATGCATGGCCAACTGCCGAAATTGCAGTGATGGGGCCCGATGGAGCTGTAAGTATTCTTCACAAGAACCGGCTCGATGAGCAGGAGCGAATCGCGGCGGTTGACGACTATCGGGAAAAGTTTGCCAACCCATACAAGGCTGCTGCATTGGGTTATATCGATGAGGTTATCTTCCCAGAGAGTACGCGTTTTAAACTTTATCAGGCATTGGAGATGACCCAAAATAAGAATGTAGCATCACCTCCTAAAAAGCATGGTAACATCCCTTTGTAGTTAATAATGGTTGTTTTAAGGTTATATAGAGAGAGCATTTGGAGAAAAAACCAACGTGTTCTCTTTTGTAACCTATTGTTTTTTTTAGTAATTTAACACGACTAAAACCTAAATTATGGCACACGTAAAAGCAATTATAGGCAACGACCACTATAAAACTGTAATAACAACCGCAACAAACTCGATCATCGCCGATGAGCCCAAGCATGCCGATGGTACCGATCTTGGCTTTGCCCCAACAGAACTTCTCGCTTCAGCCTTGGCGTCATGTACTGCTATCACCTTACGAATGTATGCCGATAGGAAGGAGTGGGCTTTGGATCAAGTAGAGGTTGAGGTAATCTTTCAGCGCGACAATGAACACAATATCTCCAATATCAACCGGAATATAATCTTGCACGGAGACCTTAGCCCCGAGCAACGTGAACGGCTCCTTCAGATTGCTAACCAGTGTATTATTCATAAGACATTAACCAGTCCAATTGCCATTATTAGCGAGTTGGTTTAAATGTGTGTTAGGCGATGCACTTCTATTAGGTAGATTTTACGAGCTATAGTTTTTATTTGAGCCGACCATAGGTATGGGTAGCTTGTATTTATTCTCATGCGGGGCGTGTTGCTTCATAGATTTTGAGTTTGTATAGCGATGGCATTCATGTCTTTGAATGCCTATTGCATATACCGGAGCAAAATGGCAAATTACATCAACTAATTGCTGCATGCCCGCAGTTTATTTAAGTTTACCGAGTGCTCCTCTCATAAATCATATTGTTGTTTATGTGCTATCTTTGTCTCCTTGAAATGCGACGATTACTGGTGTATCGTTATACGTAATTACCTATTTCGAATTGAGATGGAATTTATTGTTTTAGGGCTGCTTATTCTTCTTAATGGATTCTTTTCACTGTCGGAGATCGCCTTGGTTTCCTGCAAGCAATCGAGGCTTGAGCAGGCAAAAATCGCCGGAAGTAAAGGGGCCAAAATCGCACTTCGGCTTCTAAGCGATTCGGAGAGTTTCTTATCGGCTACACAGGTAGGCATCACCCTTATTGGTATTATCACTGGGGTGTTTGGTGGGGTGAGCATCGCGGAGGATTTAATCCCTTTTATTAAAGGATTCTCTTTAACCGCTCCATATGCCTCTGAGATTGCGCTTACTTCGACAATCATTCTTATTACCTACGTGTCTATTGTAATTGGGGAGTTGGTACCAAAAACCATTGCCATGAGCAACCCCGAATCTATCGCCATTAAGGTTGCGCCTGCTATCTACTATTTCAGCTCGTTCTTTTATCCTTTTGTTAGGATTCTGTCTTTCTCTACGAGTTTTGTAAATAGGCTAATAGGGGTAAAGGAGCGATCGGATCGGGTTACTGAAGAGGAGTTGAGGCATATGATAAAGATTGCATCCAATGAGGGTGTAATTAAAAAAGGGCAGAACCTCATACACGAAAAGGTATTTTATTTTTCCGAAAAGCGTGCCAAACATCTTATGACTCACCGAACAGATGTGGAGTTGCTCGATATTTCCCTCTCCCCTGAGGTCTTTCACCAAACTGTTTTGCAGCTGAAGCATAGTAAGGTCATTGTTTTTCGAAAGTATCCCGATGATTTTATTGGCGTGCTTTCGATTAAGGATTATTTGCTAAACAAGAGCTTGGCTATACCAAAACCCGTTGAAGAAATTTTGCTCAAGCCAGTTATTGTGGCCGATACCACGAATGCACAACAGCTTGTGGCCCTTTTTCGACAGATGCACAACTACTTTGCCGTGGTAGTAGATGAGTATGGTAGTTTTGAAGGCATCGTTACGCTGCATGATATCATGGAAAACATTATTGGTTCCATGCCCGATGAGTGGGAGGAACCTGAACCTGATGTTTTTGTTCGCGAAGACAAATCGGTGTTGGTGAGTGGCGATGCACCTTTAGAAACCCTTACTGAGATAATCGAAGATTTTACCATTGATTTCGAGGAAATTGGCTATTCAACCGTAGCCGGGTTTGTTTTTAACCGGATCAATAAAATCCCTCAATTGGGTGATAAATTTACTTTTCGCGATTACACCATTGAAATAGTGGACATCGACCGTAATAAAATTGACAAGGTGCTTATTCGAAAGAGAGAAAAATAGTTTTCTGTTTCCTCCCCAAACAATGCCTCATACACTTTATGGTTTATAGCGACGATAGTATAGAGCCAAGCATTCCCTCACCATTGATTGGAGAGTGCGATGTGCTTGCAGTTCGCAGGAAAGATGATCCCGAGTATGCAGTGGAAGCCCTACTTAAGGGTGAGCATGTTTTGGTGCAAGATTTTTATAGCACGGGTCTAACCGTTTTGGCGGCGTTGAAAAAGTATCTCCGCAGCAACTATTCCGAGAATGATTTTAAGGCCCAGCGTGAATTTCGTAATGTTTACCATCAGGCCTCGCAACACCTTTTGGTGCTCGTTACCAATCAGAAGTTGGCCATTAGGAAAGCGCCGGAGATAGGATGGCTGAGCCGTTTTTATCCCGAGAATTCTAACCTGCTAATATCATTCCCCGATGTGCAGGGGTTAAATAGCGCTTGGCAATGGTACGAAAAGGGCATTTTAATTCCCTCATTAGGTTATAAACTACATCCCTTCTATGGTACATATTTCCCAACTCGTTTCGACCACATAGAACTTTTCGACGAATGGCTGAAGCATTACCGTGGAGCCAAGCTATCAGCCATTGATGTGGGTGTGGGCAGCGGTGTGCTTTCGTTGCAGCTGTTAAAGCATGGCTTTCGTCATCTTGTAGGCACCGATACCAATCCAAACGCCATTATTGGAGTGGCCGAGGAGCTGGATAGGATGGGCAAGAGCAGTAAGGTTGATCTTATCCTTACCGATTTACTCTCCCACTGTAAAGAGAAGACCGAGTTGATTGTTTTCAACCCACCTTGGATTCCAGCTCAGGGAGATATTGCTGGACTCGATAGCGCAATTTACTACGACGAAACGCTCTTCCCCCGCTTCTTCGAGCAGGCTTACTGTAATCTTGAGCCTGATGGCCATGTGGTAATACTATTTTCCAACTTGGCGATTACAACCGGTGTTGCAAAAAACAACCCTGTTGAGGTGGAACTATCAACCGGAGGTAGGTTTGTAAAGGTTAAGCATCTCACGCGAAATGTAAAAGAAGCTTCATCAAAAACCAAGCGTAATCAAGTTTGGCGTGCAACTGAGCAGGTTGAACTGTGGGAACTAAAGAAGAGTGAGTCGTAAATTGATGGTTTGGTGCAGCAGTTAGCAGAGAAGCAATTCTTGACTTGCAGTTTACTTTTTTCAAACGCCTAAATACCAAAAACTGTTGCCTATCTAATCATCTTTTGGTAGGTTTGCCATCGATTTAAATTTAGATGGAGTGTTAACAATATATACTGGAATTAATGGGAATTATTGAAACAATTATCCTCGCCATTATTGAGGGTATTACCGAGTTTTTACCGGTTTCTTCTACCGGTCACATGATTCTGGCTTCGTCGATCATGAAGATTCAGGATGACTCCTTCGTAAAAACCTTCGAAATAGCTATTCAACTTGGTGCGATTATGGCAATCGTGATGCTTTACTACAAGCGTTTTCTCCAAAGTTTAAGCATATACTACAAGTTGGCCATCGCCTTTATTCCAACAGGGATTGCGGGCTTTTTGGCTTACCCTTACATTAAGGCATTTTTGTTTAACCCGCTTGGTGTTTCGGTTGCGCTTATTGTTGGTGGTATCATCCTTGTTATTATCGACAAGCGAGTAGTTGCTCGTGAGTCTGATTATGAGGATCTTGGCGATATTTCCTACCGTCGCTCGTTCGTTATTGGGTTGGCGCAGTGCGTTTCCATGGTTCCCGGCGTTTCGCGCGCTGCTGCAACCATCATTGGTGGTGTGTATAACGGTTTAAATAAGAAGCAAGCAACTGAGTTCTCTTTCTTACTAGCAGTTCCAACTATGTGTGCTGCTACCGGATACGACCTACTAAAGACCGATGTTACCTTTTCGTCGCACCAACTTTTGCTGCTTGGAATAGGCTTAGTAGTAGCTTTTGTTACTGCTTGGGGTGCTGTAAAAGTATTTCTCAAGATTGTCGAAAACTACGGTTTTAAACATTTTGGATACTATCGCATTGTAATTGGTGTAGTGTTTATTATTTACATGCTAATGAGTGGGTCGGCTTCCTTGTTCGAGAATTTGGGTTCGTAGGATGATTTTGTAAATCAGGTTAATACGCCCAAAACAATATATCGTTACGCCCCACATTTTGTGGGGTTTAATGTTTGCAAGAGTATTTATTAGAGGTGACTTTTATCTCCAAATGCTACTAAAAAGCAGCTGTTACAATTCTTGTGTTTTTTAAGATTAACCTTTACACCCTTGCCTTATGGTATCAAAATTATTTGTCAACCTTCCTGTCAAGAATCTAGGTAAGTCTATTATTTTCTTTGCAGACCTTGGGTTTACCTTCAACCTAAAGTTCACCAACGATGTTGCCGCATGCGTAGAGGTTGCTGAAAATATGTTTGTTATGCTTTTGGCTGAAAAGCACTTTATGGCGTTTACCCAGAAAAATGTAAGCGATGCCACACGCTATACTGAAATGCTGGTTGCGCTACAACTCGACAGTAAAGAGCAAGTTATCGAAATGGTAAACAAGGCAGTGGAATCGGGTGGGTCAACCTATATGGAACCCAAAGATCACAATGGGATGTATGGTCACTCCTTTGCCGATTTGGATGGGCATCAATGGGAAGTTTTTTCCATGGATTCGGCTTCATCTGCTAAATAGTATTGGCATAGACTTCTCTCTTTGCAAGTTTTTTTGTTCTCAATCAATTTACCAGTTGCAGGGTTAGGGTGAATTTTTACCTTTGTCTCTCGCCTGATTCAACTTGTAAAATTGGCAATGAACCATTTAATTACTTGCTATGTCCAATACCTCAGCAACTAAAGCTCAGAATAAGGGTAGTTACGTTCTATCCATCTCCATCATTGGAGCACTTTTTTTTATCTTCGGATTTGTAACGTGGCTCAACGGAATTTTGATTCCCTACCTAAAAATTGCTTGTGAACTCACCAACTTCCAGGCTCTGTTTGTAGCCTTTGCTTTTTACATCTCCTATACCGTAATGGCTCTTCCTTCGTCGTGGGTATTAAAGAAAACTGGATTTAAAAATGGGATGATGGTAGGTTTGCTTGTTATTGCACTTGGAACCTTACTATTTGTTCCTGCCGCAAAAACTCGCACATACGAATTGTTCCTTCTTGGCTTATTTGTGATGGGAACTGGGTTAGCAATACTCCAAACGGCATCAAATCCTTACATAACCATTGTCGGCCCTCGCGAAACAGCGGCTCGACGTATCAGCATCATGGGAATTTGTAATAAGGTTGCAGGAACCTTGGCTCCACTTATTCTTGCATACTTTATTCTTAACGATGGCGATGCATTTGTTGTTAACCTTGCAAAACTCGACGGTATTGCTCGTGTTGCTGCGCTCGATGAATTGGCAAGTAGAGTAATTAACCCTTACATGGTTATGACGGGAGTTCTCGTCTTGCTGGCTATAATGATTCGCTATTCGCCACTACCTGAAGTTGAAAGTGAGCCGGAAAATGAGCAGGACGAGGCGGTTGCTGGGAAAACCAGCATCTTTCAATTCCCTCATCTTATACTTGGTGCTACTGCACTGTTTTTTTATGTTGGTGCGGAGGTAATTGCCGGTGATACAATTATTCGATACGGCATTGCACAAGGTTTTGCCATTAACTCGGCAAAAGTATTTACTTCCCTTACGCTAATCGCCATGATTGTTGGGTATGTGCTAGGCATAGTGCTTATTCCAAAAGTTGTTAGCCAACGGCGAGCGCTCGAAATTTCGGCAATACTGGGTATTCTGTTTTCGTTGGTAGCAATATTTAGCACTCCCACAATTTCAATTACTGCTGTTGCTCTACTTGGTTTGGCAAATGCGCTTGTATGGCCTGCAATTTGGCCACTTGCCATCCACGACCTTGGCCGATTCATAAAAACCGGTTCGGCGTTGCTAATTATGGCTATTGCCGGCGGTGCCATATTGCCGTTGCTCTGGGGTTACCTCTCCGATATTATAGGCTTGCAAAATGCCTACTGGATATTGATACCTTGCTACGCCATTGTTCTACTATTTGCAACCCGTTGGTATAAGTTACGGAGTTGGAGGTAGAATCTCATTTCATTTAAGGTAAAGAGGGTGTCTAGAAGGCTAGACACCCTCTTTTCTATTTGTAAATACTGATTATTGGTGTGTGTGTGTTATTTGGAATAACCGCAAACGATGTTAGTTTGTAATAATGTTTATAATAGTGATGGATATCATCGCTGAAAAATTTTATGTCGTTTATTCAAGTTGTAATTTTGCTTCTCGTCTAAAATAATTTTAAAATCCCCGGCTATGAAGTATTCAGATTTAAAAATTGGAACAAAGATTTCTGTAGGATTCTCGGTTATGATGCTAATCGTAATACTTATTGGCAGTGTTGGGTTCTGGCGGTTGAGCACTATCTCTTCGGACGTCTTGGGTATAAGTGAGAATCGGATCCCTGATCTCATTGATTTGTCTCAGATTAATTACGAGCGAATGGTGATTCGGTCACAAACGCTGGAGGTTTTAACAATGGAAAACCATGCCGAAATAAAGGGCCAGTTGCAGCAAATCTTGGAACACCGAAAGTCTACTTGGCTGATTGTAGATAAGGTGTGGAAATCAGTTGTCGATCGTCCGCGATTTTCATTAAAAGGCAAGGAGTTAGTAGATAGGATTAAAGGTGAGTATGCCGCTTGGAGAGGTATTTATATAGAACTTGATGGAACTATTGAAAAGTTGATCAATGCCGCAGATAATGAAGAGCGAGTTATGCTCTACGAAAAGTACCACAAGGCCTATGAAACGATGGTTCCCATTTCTGAGATAATGGGGGCTTCTTTTACTGAAATGACTGTCAACAATATCAACAATACGACTGCCATCTGTCAAACGAATGAAAGTAGTGCAACGAATGCCAAAACTGGTATGGTTATTCTTGTGATTTTCGGCATTTTTGGATCCTTAGTGCCAAAACTGGTCATTACAAAATCGCTCACCACTGGTATCAAAAAGGGAGTGGAATTTGCTGAAATTGTAAGTAAGGGCGATCTAACCATAGATGTCGATGCCGAATATCTTACACGTAAGGATGAGATTGGAACTTTGGCTCGTGCGCTTCAAGCAATGTCGAATAAAATAAAGGAAGTAGTTACAAATGTTCTAGTTGGTTCGGAGAATATACTTGCGGCCAGCTTGCAAATGAGCAACACTTCGCAGGAGATGTCGCAGGGTGCAACGGAGCAAGCTTCGTCTGCTGAAGAGGTTTCGGCCTCAATGGAAGAGATGTCGGCCAACATTCAGCAGAATACCGATAACGCCCAGGGTGCCGAAAAAATTTCGGTTGTAGGAGCTGAGCAAATCCGTAAGAGCAATGAGGCTGCTAAAATGAGCATCGCTTCCATGCGCGACATTGCGGATAAGGTAAGCATCATTTCCGACATCGCCTTTCAAACCAACATTCTTGCGCTTAATGCGGCAGTAGAAGCGGCTCGTGCAGGTGAACAGGGTAGAGGATTTGCAGTAGTTGCTGCCGAAGTTCGCAAGCTTGCCGAGCGCAGCAAAGTTGCTGCCGATGAAATTGAGCGAATATCGAAAAGTGGGGTGAAGATTTCGGATGAGGCAGGTAAAATGCTGGATTCCGTAGTTCCGGAAATACAGAAAACAGCCAAGTTGGTTCAAGAGATTGCCGCTGCTAGTATCGAGCAGAATAGTGGTGCAGAGCAAATAAACAGTGCGCTACAGCAGCTCAATCAGGTTACTCAGCAAAATGCAGCAGCATCGGAAGAAATGGCTACTGCCTCTGAAGAGTTATCGAGTCAAGCTGAACAACTGAAGGATATAATCTCATACTTTAAGATCGACAAGCGCAGTAATGCAACAGTTAAGGGTGCCGCAACAAACATAAAACAGTATGGTAGTGCAAAAAGTACAGTATTGCCAACTCGAAAAATGACTACTGCTGCCCCAGTAAAAAAAACGACATCCAAAGGAGTCGCTTATAGGATGCACGATTCCACTGGAGATGCTGGTTATGAGAAGTTCTAGTTCTCACATAGTCAAGGTTAAAAGGCTATTTGTGGCCGGGCAGTTTTTGTAACTTAAGAGATAAGCATATGATAAAGCTTAAGGTGTCGGATATCAACTCTTACCTCTCCTTTAAACTGGGAGAGGAAGAGTTTGCGGTGAACGCAGGAAGGGTGTTGAGCATTCTGGAAATGATTAAGATTACAGAGGTTCCACAATCGCCGTCGTTCATGAAGGGGATTATCAACTTAAGAGGGCGGGTTCTTCCCGTTATTGACATCAGTATGAAGTTAGGTATGCAGCCTACGGTGTTCACTTCAAATACGTGCATTGTTGTGATGGAAGTGGAGATGGATAACACGTCGGCTCGGCTCGGTGTTATCGTGGATTCAGTTCAAGCTGTAATAGAAGTTGAAAAGGAGAAAGTTCTGGATGCTCCGAAAATTGGAAGTAGGTATAAGGCCGAATTTCTTGAGGGCATTATTCAGCAAGGGGATGGCTTCATAATGCTTTTCGATATCGACAAGGTTTTCTCCTCTATGGAGATTGTAGCGTTAACTCAATCAACGCCAACTACGTTAGTTGAGCAGTTGTCTGATAAGTAGTTTTATGTTAGATTATTACAGCGAGCCCTAAATGTGCATTTGTTTTGTACATCTTAGGGCTATCGTATTGATGTATGTCCAAAATTATCGGCCTATCGGTTGGAATTCATTAATTGAGGTTGTCAGCATTTTTGAGGTAAATTGGACCTTGTTTGCAAGGCTGATAAATAGATATTTATTGCTATTTGCAAACCGTTGGTATAAATTACGCAGTTGGACGCAGAATATCAAACTATTTAGGGAAAAGGGGGCTGTCCAAGATTACCAGTATATGAGGCAATGATGTGTAGTCAGGTCGGGGTCACTATTCGGAACCTATTTATTCGCAAAAAATCGCATATAAGCAGATCAATTTACTTAAATCTCATCAAAAAGGGTTAACTTGGTTAACCAAAACAAATGACCAATCAAAGCAGTACCACTGAATAACGTTAAGTAGCATAGGTAATTCCGTATGATGTAAAATTAAAATCCGCATAACACTTTATAAAGGAATTTTAAATGAATATCAATACCCCTTCAATAAGCGAGTTGCTGGAAAGAATTAATCTGCTCGAAAAGGAGAATAGCCAACTTCATGGACTATTGGAGGAGAAGGATACTATAATTAATCATGTTCAAGAAAGTATTGCCCACTATACTCTCGATACTACGGGTAACCCAATTTGCAACTATGTCTCCCCACAAATTATTGACTTAACAGGGTACGATCTTCATTTCCTCAACCAGCAAGAATCTGGTTTCTATGTTGTGCATCCCGACGATCTCGATTTTGTTAAGAACACGCTGCGGATCTATTTTGGATTGAATAATTTGGATGATTCCATCGAGTATAGAATCGTTCATCGGAGTGGAGCGATTCGGTGGGTAAGTGAACATATCTCCATCGTGAGCCAAAGCGATATGCTCCGATTAGTTGGAGTAAAGCGTGATATTACACACATCAAGGAGATCGATGAGCAATTAAAGGAAGGTGAATCCCGGTTTCGAATCTTGTTGGAAGCGACATTTGGTATTGCTATACAAGGGTATAGTAGCGAGGGTATTGTAAAATACTGGAATCGCGCCAGCGAAGAACTTTACGGATATTCGGCTCAAGAGGCAATAGGTAAAAATCTACTTGACTTGATTATACCTATGTCCATGCGCGAGGAGGTGAGTCAAGAGATTGCTTCAATGATTCTTACGGGTACTTGCGTCCCTGCTCAAGAATTAATGCTCATGCGTAAGGATGGATCATACGTTCCCGTAATTTCGAGTCATACTGTTATTGCTTTCCCAGGCAGAGAGCCAGAAATCTTTTGCATCGACATAGATCTTTCGCAAAGGAGGAAAATAGAGGCGGAGCTCGTCGATAGTGAATCCAAATACCGAACACTGTTTGAAGCCAACCGAGATGGTATTTCGATATTTTTCGTTAATCCGGATGGTACATTCGGCCGATTTGAGGAGATGAACAACTTCGCAGCTGCAATGCTGGGATATACCAAGGAGGAGTTTACCCTCCTTTCGCCAAATGATTTGGAAGAAATTACTGACAATCAAGCCCTGATCAATCGTAAGGCTCAACTCGAATCGAAGGGTTTTTTTTATTTTGAAACGAGCTTAAGGCATAAGGACGGCCATTTCATAATGGTTGAGGTTATGGCCGTAATTATCCAATATAGGGGTCGCATCGCCATGATGAATATCGTCAGGGACATTAGTGCGCGGAAAGGTGCCGAGCAAGCATTACTTCAAAGTGAGCGAATTCTGCGAGAAGCTCAAGAAGTTGCCAGAGTTGGGCACTACATATATCACTTAAAAGATGGGTATTGGGAGAGTTCACCAGTATTGGACGAAATATTTGGAATAGATAGCCACTATGAGCATAGCCTTAACGGATGGTTTTCGCTCATTGCGCCCGAGCAGCGCGAAATGTTATCTGATCATTTAGATACCTGCATAAAAGAGTATGGAAGGTTCAAAAAAGACTATAAGATTATTAGAGTTTGTGATGGATTTGAGCGTTGGGTTTCTGGGTTGGGCGAAATTGAGTATGACGCCAATGGTGCTGCCATAAGGATGATTGGAACTATTCAGGATATTACCGATCGCATTCAATCCCAACAGGAAATCATTTTGGCTAAGGAAAGAGCCGAGGCGAGCGAACAACTTTTGCGGCAATCGGAAACACAACTGAAGTTGAAACTCGATAGGATTCTCTCCCCTGAAACCGAAATGGCGGAACTTAGTCTTGTCGATATTGTTGATTTGGAGCAACTCCAAATTCTTCAGGAAGCTTTTTCCAAGGCTACCGGCGTTGCTTCGGTAATTACAGATATATATGGATCTCCACTTACTAATCCCAGCAACTTTAGCGGAGTTTGTGGGTTAATCCGTCAAACTCCTCTAGGGAAAGCGCGATGTGAAGCATCCGATAGACTAGTTGGGGAGAAGGCGGCAATCACAAAAACTGCCCATATTGAAACTTGCAAAGGTTGTGGGTTTATTGATGCTGGTGCACCAATCTATGTGGGCAATAAGTTGGTTGGTATTTGGATGATTGGACAGGCTAGCCATGGGTTGGTCGACGAAGAAAGGTTGGCTTCCTATGCATTAGAAGTAGGAGCAAATCCTGCGGATATACTCACCGAGTATCGAAAAATGTCCAACATGTCAGTAGAACAGTTTACCGCAATTACCAATTTGCTTCAGGTTTTTGCAAACGAGTTGAGTTCTCTTGCCTATCAAAATATACTTCTTGCGCGTAAAATCCAAGATCAAAAGGAATCAGAGGAGAAGCTGACTCAAGCAAAAGAAATCGCTGAGGAGAATGAACGGCTGGTTAAGGAGAAGAATGATGCATATTGGTCGCTTAACGAAGAGTTGACTGAGGCTAATGCCCAGCTGGAGGAGTCCAATCAGGTTATTCAAGAAAATGCCGAAAAGATTAAAGAGCGTGAGGTGATTCTTAATTCCGTTATCAATAATATTCCCTTTGATTTATGGGCTCGCGATATGAACGGGGTCTGTTTTCTGCAAAATGATACATCAAAGTTGTTTTGGGGATCAATGCAGGGAAAGACTCCTAAAGAGATGGAAATTCCGAAGGAAACTCTCGACCTCTGGCTCAGGAATAATGCGCGTATAAAAGGGGGGGCAACCTTCAATGAAGAGATGGAGTTTGTCGATGCATTTGGAGTTACCCGAAATGTTAATTCAATAGTGGCACCGATTATCGAGAATGATCAAATCTTAGGTATTCTTGGTCTTGATATTGATATTTCGCAGCGAAAACAATTTGAACGGGATTTGATCAAAGCCAAGGAGAAGGCAGAGGAGAGCGATCGGTTAAAATCATCTTTTCTGGCCACCATGTCGCACGAGTTGCGTACTCCGTTAAATGCTATTATTGGGTTTAGCCAAATTCTACCGGGAGTAAAAGAGATTGAAAAGGTATCTGGTTTTAGTCACATTATAAACGAGCAGGGCAAGCACCTTCTCGGAATTATTGAATCGATGTTCGAACTCTCAATGCTCGATGCCGGTGAGGTAAAGGTGAATGTGGCAGAGGTTGATATCTCCTCATTACTTAATGCGGTTGAACCATTTGTCCATAATTCACTATTAAAATGGAATAGATCGCAACTCGCTATTCGCCACGATCCATTTAATAAAGCCACGAACATTGTCATCTGCAGCGACGCTTCAAAGCTAAATCAAATTCTTATTCACTTGCTCGATAACGCCATTAAGTTTACTCTCCAGGGGACGGTTGAATATGGAATTTCCGTGGCGGGCAATGACTTGATATTCTATGTGAAGGATACCGGGAGGGGAATTGCTCCAGCAAATTTCAACCTTATTTTTACTCCATTCCGCCAGGTAGATGATGGTTTCAATCGTGAGTTTGATGGCGTTGGATTGGGTTTGTCCATTTGTAAAAAGATGGCCAACCTTCTAGATGGTGAAATCACGGTAAAATCCGAGTTAGGCAAGGGTTCGACCTTTAGCCTTATTCTCCATGGGGCAATTGCTTCAAATAATAAATTAAAGCATACTGAAATCGAGCCGTCTTTCGTTGAACTTGATTTGGAGGGTGCCACTATTCTTGTGGCGGAGGATGATACTTCTAGCCAAGTATTGATGGAAAAATTCATTGCCGATGCAAACGGCACAGTCATCATGGATGGAAATGGGAAGGACGCAGTAGAAGTTGCACTGGCAAACAATCAAATTGCACTCGTTCTTACTAACCTTAAGCTACCGATAATAAATGGCATAGAGGTAATGCAGCGCATAAAAGAAGCAAAGCCTAATCTACCAGTGATTGCCCTCACTTCGTTTGTTATGCCTGGTGATCAAGTTAAACTTGTGTACTATGGATTCGACGATTATCTGTCTAAGCCGATCGATAAACTCGAACTGAACGCTAAACTGGCCCAATATTTGCGCACGAGTTAGCGCAATACATTCAACTTTTTCCGCAATAATTCTCTATCTGAGGTCTTTTAGCTAAATTTAATGGTTGATTTATATAGAAATACATAGGCAACCGTTCTATTGTATCTAAATCCCAAAAGAAAGCAAAATGGCAACTAGCGATGTAAGGAGTTGGATATCCCAGTCGGTATCCTTTAAGATTTTTGTGGTGGGCATTTTGGCCCTATTTTTGCTCATCCCGGCCGCAATGATTCGCGACCTGATTAAGGAGCGGCAACTCAATAGCGAGCAGGTGGTGAACGAGATTAGTGGAAAATGGGGCAATGCGCAAACCGTTGCAGGACCTGTTATCTCAGTGCCTTTTATTCGCCGAACAGCAGTCAACGGTAAGATAGTTGAATCTAGGGAGTATGCACACTTCTTGCCGGAACAGCTTGATATATCAGGTAAAATGGATCCTGAAATTCGGTATCGTGGCATTTACAAGGTGATTTTGTACACTACCGACATGCTGATTAAGGGAACGTTTAAGAATCCAGATTTTGGAGAGTGGAAAATAGCTCCTGCTGATATTCTTTGGGACGAAGCCTATGTTTCGTTGGGTATCCCTGATATGCGCGGAATTAAGAACGATTTAAAGATTCAGTTCAATGGCGTCGATTATGAGGTTACTCCGGGCCTTGATAGCCAAGATGTTTTAAAGCAAGGCATTTCGGCACGCGTAAAGTTAGATGCCTCTAATACTTACACCTATAGCATCAACTTAAAATTGAAGGGTAGTAGCGCGCTGAGTTTTGTTCCGCTGGGAAAGGTTTCAAAAGTCGCAATGGAATCGACTTGGGCCACACCAAAGTTTGATGGTGCGTTTCTTCCCGAAAACAGAGAGGTGGGACCCGCGGGGTTCAAGGCCGACTGGACCGTGCTACACCTAAACCGTAACTTCCCGCAGAAATGGATTGGCAGTAATTATGATGTTTACGAGTCCGCCTTCGGGGTTAACCTTTTATTCCCGGTCGATCACTACCAAAAATCGGAGAGGGCAGCCAAGTACGCGCTCATGTTTATTGCGCTCACTTTTATGGTATTTCTATTCTCTGAGATTTTGAATAGGCGAAAAATTCATCCTGTCCAATACATACTCGTTGGATTAGCCCTCTGCGTTTTCTACACATTGCTAGTATCACTATCGGAGCAGTTAGGCTTTACAGTTGCATACATCTTGGCTTCAAGTGGCACAATAGGCCTTATTGGCTCATATGCTTTTGCTATCTTCAAAAACAGAAGGCAATCTTTAGTGCTTATTGGCGTGTTGGGCGTGCTTTATATTTTTTTATTCACAATCCTTCAGCTGGAAGATTATGCGCTAATCATGGGAAGTATTGGCTTGTTTGCAGCATTGGCCGTTGTGATGCGCATTTCGCGTAAGGTCGATTGGTATTCACCCTTAAATGGGGGTCCTGCTGAGATGCCAAAAGAGTAGTTAAGTTGCACTTTGATTTAAAAGTCACAGTAAGTGTAAACAAACAGGAACATATAAGATGTTTGTGCGTAACCTTACTGTGACTTTTCATTGAATACTTTTGTTACCATAAGAATACAAACTTCGTAAGGATCAATACATAGTTCTGTAGTCCGAAACTCTTGTTTCTCATAAATTCTTGAAGAAAGAAGTAATTTTATTTTTGATTCTTTTCCAAGCGAATATTTCTTCTTGCTGGCTGTAAAGTTTAGAATTACTAGTATTTTTTCTGTTTCGAATGTGCGATAAAAACCAATATATCCGTTAGTCCCATCGGCTACAGAGAGCCAAGTGCCACGATGCAATGGCTTGTGCTTTTTTCTTAATGCAATAAGGGATTTGTGCCACGAAAGTAATGAACTGCTATCGGTCTCCTGAACTTTAACATTATTTTTCTTGAAGTTTGGATTAAGCGGCATCCAAGGTTTCGTTTTGCTAAACCCGCTATTTTTTGAGTTGTCCCATTGCATTGGAGATCGCGAACGATCTCTACCGGCATAGAATGGGTAGAAGCGTTTGCCAAGGGGGTCTAGTATTTGACCTCTTGCCAGTTTTATGTTTAGCATACCAATTTCTTCTCCGTAATATAGAAAAGGTGTTCCTTTTGTGGTTAGTAGAAAAGCTGAAGCTACCTTTGCTTTCTCATCTCGATTTCTCCCCATTCCAAACCTGCTTAAAGCGCGAGGCATATCGTGGTTCGAAAGTACAATTGTAGGCCATCCATTTGGAGGAATTGATTCATACCAGCGAGTGAGACAGCGGTGATACTGAGCTGCATTCCACCATCGATATATTAGAGAGAAATCGAAAGCAAGGTTAAGTTGGTCTTTTCCTGTGCCCAGATAGCTTGCCGAAAGTTCTGGGTTGCCCGGTGGAAGCGCAAACACTTCCCCTACTGTCATTCTGTTTGGGTAACTATCTATTAATTTCCTCAGTTTCTTAACAATCTTATGAGAGTGACTTCGGTTTCGATCGAATAAGTGACGCTGAAGCCCATTTATTCCAATGATGCAGGGGTTACTCCTGAAGTCTTTGTCCTTTGCAATCCAGTTTATAACGTCGAGACGAAACCCATCTACACCCATATCGAGCCAAAATCGAATATCTTCAAAAAAGGCTTTTTGCACCTCCTTATTTCTCCAATTTAGATCAGGTTGTTCTTTCAAAAAAGAGTGAAGGTAGTATTGGTGGCTATTTTCATCCCATTCCCACACACTTCCTCCAAAAGCAGCCTTCCAGTTGTTAGGCGGATGTCCATTTCTTCCCGACCGCCATATGTACCAGTCGCGCTTTGGATTGTTCAAGCCCAATCGCGATTCCTGGAACCACTGATGGAGATGTGAGGTGTGATTCAAGACCATGTCCATTATCACATGTATGCCTCGGGAATGGGCAACCTTTAAGAGCTTCTTGAAATCATTTAGGGTTCCAAAAACGGGATCGATCTCTCGATAATTGCTAATGTCATATCCGAAATCGTGCATTGGAGAAGTATATATTGGCGAAAGCCATATAGCATCAATCCCAAGGCTGCTCAGGTAGTCAATTTTCTTTATGATTCCAGGTAGGTCACCAACCCCATCACTATTGGAATCATTGAAACTGCGGGGGTAGATTTGGTATATTACGCCGTGCTTCCACCATACCCACTCTTGTTTTTCCTTTATATTCATTGAAATTTTATCCTTCAATTCCGCAATTGGAAAGTAATTCCTTGATAATTCTGTTGGCGCTGTAGAGCCTAGATCGCTTAATAGCTGCTGCTTTAAATGATAATTGAAGGTTGTTGTCCTGAACAAGCTGTGCAACTCTATCGGCCATTTCAATCCTAGTGGAAACGAGGAAACCGCTTTTCCCATCCTCAATGATATCCTTGGGACCCTTTGTTTTGTAGGCAACTACTGGTAGTCCGCAACTCATTGCCTCAAGAACAACACACCCAAACGTATCGAACTTTGAAGGTAGGACTAAAACATCGGAGGCCGAATATATTTCTGCAAGTTTGTGGTGATCCACCCATCCTAGGAACTTAGCCTTGGGTATCTCCTTTCGAAGTTCTTCTTCCATTGGGCCAGTACCCGCGATAACGAAACAGACCTTTTGTTTCCGTTTCTTTAGTTCTTTATATATTTTTGGGAGTTCCATTACTCCTTTTTCTTCGCTCAACCGTCCTGCAAAGAGTATAACTGTTTCGTTTATAGCACAGCCAAATACCTCATGTTTTTGAACGGATCGAGGAATAAACCAATCGTCGGCCCAATGGGCTGTAAGGTGTACCCGTGCAGGATCAAAATTCATATGAGGTCCGGTAAGCCACTGCTGCTGATCAGTATTGAGAACAAATATGTTATCAAATGTGCCATAGAATGCGCGCGTTAGGCGGCGAAGTCGGTTTAGATTGTGCGCATCAAGATTTAGTGCTTTCCGAGCAAACATTATCCAGTCGGTATGAATGTAGAAGTTTGCCGGAACGCTGTAGGCATGCTTCAGGTAGAGAGCAATCATTCCCATGGGGCCTTCGGTAGAACACATTATGCGGTCGTATTCCCCTTCCAAAAATATTTTATGGATCGCCATAAGGTTGGGCATACGAATGAGTTGTTGTTCGTAGAATGGGACTCTAACCTCCAATTGAGGGCTAACCACTATCAGATGATCCTCGGGTTTTAGTGTATTACTGCACACCATTAGGTCGATGGGGAGGTTTCTGGCCTTTATTTCTTGAAGCATTGACTTCAAAACCATCGATACTCCATTTTGATCTCCGAAGGTATCTGTGAGCCAAAGCATTCGGGTGGGATGGTTGAACTTACCAAGTTTATTACCGAAGGAAGCCAAGAGCGACCGAGTGTTATACATCACTTTAGCGCTGGTAAAGGTTGCACCGAGTATGAGTGATGAGGCTAAGAATGGAAAGGATAATCCATCGAGGAAGTTTGAAGTATCAATTGTGTTTGACTCCATTTTGTTCTTCTTCTTCGATGATTCTACAGTATCGCTACCAAGCAATTCCCTTACATGACTGGGCAGTTCAAGTGAGGCAATTAAACTGTTCAGTGATTTTGTTTCTGGTTTCGATTTGATCGTTATAGATTCTAACTTCTTTTTCAGACGGTGTGAAAGAATATCATTAAGTCGACCGAATATATTCTCTATGGACTGGTTGAACTTTTCAGCCATCTCGACAGGAGCACCGTTGCGCATTTTGGCAATTTTATTTGCCTCATCGAAAATTGGTTTGTATTCTTTGGATATAAACCAGCGTTTCGAAAAGTGAGCTTTTTTGCCAGTAAAACAGCCATGAAAGAGTTCAATAAACGACATGGTAACTTTATGTCGGCGCAGTTCTGCAAATGCATTGGTGGTTGCAAAGGCTATTATTTTATCTTGGGTAGTGCCTTGGTGGAGTAAAATTCGCAGCAATCCTGGATCTTTACTGTTGAGTGCTATCTGCATAAAGTAATCTAGAAAGGCTACTGTGAGTTTCTCGCTTTGGTTGTTGGCTCCAAAAGGTGCCATACGTCCCTCTCTAATTGCCTCGAGCGCAAGGCGCGCAGAAGACTCCTTCTTTAACCGCTCTTGAAGGTTAGGGATGTAGAGTTTTGTTCCCGTAAGACCAGCAAATATACCCATATGGCAGTCAGATCCACCGGACATGGATTTCTCATATGGGTTACGGCTATACCTATATGAGTCGATATTGTGTTTTTCTTCAAGAGCCTTAACGTATTCGGGAGTAAGGCTCTCAACCCAAACCTTCGAAAGCATATTTTGCCAAGTGTCACGCTGTCCATTAATAATCTCAAATCGTTGAAAAACAAGCGCCATCTTTTCAAAAAACTCCCAAGGAGGCATTACTTTAGCCGTATAGTGATAAAGTGGATGTGCCCAAATGGTTGGAATGTCTTGCGCATTGGCGTATTCCTGAAAATCGTATACGTTTTTCCGCAGTTTGTTTAGTTTGATTTCTTGCTCTTCATTAAAGCCATAGGTGAGAACATGGATTCCAACCTGAAAATCGGGAACCATAACGCTAAATTCGGCGGCAGTCAGAATGTCTACACCGTTTTTAGCCTGTTCATAACAACTTCGGGCATTATTGTGATTTGTAATAGTAAATGCATTGCAGCCATGGTGTTTGAGTGTTTTTAGTAGATCTTCGGTAGGTAGCCATGTTTCGGGAACGTTAAGGATTCTACCGATTAGCTCATCGGGTATATCACTGTTAAAGTCATGACAGTGCATATCCATGGTCAGCATATCTTCCAAGGGGAAACGTGTCTTCTGATAAGAAAGAAACGAATCTAATTCCGTATTAAGGGAGGTGTAGAACGATGGGTTGTGTCTAAATTGGTTTATCATTTCTGATGTATTAATTTGGTTTTTGATAGTGCTATTTTACTACTTGCATATTGATTGGGTATATAATAAATAGCTATTAATAAGCTAATTTTATGAAAACTCTCATCTATAATTATTGTGTTTTTTTGCGATGAGCGAATTTCTTTGTAAGTGCAAATATGTCAATCATCTTCAGAATTGACCATTTCGTAAAAATTTGCCTGTCATTTACCCTATTATATCCTTTTTTGATGTAAAATTGTAATATAACAGTCTTGAGATGGTTCTTACCTACCGATCATTAGCAAAGTCTTATCCGCTTGCTTGTCAGGCTATAGTTGATTATGGCCACAAGCACTATCTTCTTTTTGAGGCTGCGCTTGAGGAATACCTTGAGTCGGAGGGGATTTCTGTTGAGGTGGATAGCATTCGGGATAAATTACGGAGCAATAAAATTGTGGGCTACTCATTTATTCTTCATCTGAAGGCTACTGTTGAATCTGTAGACCCTACCGATATTCAAGATGATAAGCGATATACTCGCGATATCTATGCGTGGCAGGAGGGTATTCGAAAATCATTAAGACTTATGGAGGACCGGCTTTCTTTAATACAAGACACACAAGGGACTGCCACAATTGTTAAAACCGCTCTGATTACGCGATAGTAAGAAAATATTTTTTTGACTAGTAATAAGTCTCCCTGTCCGTAATTGAATTATCTACTCTTTTCGGTTTTTCACCAACGTATTGTAGGAGAGAATGTGGACGCTTACCCCAATGGCGATTCCCATCAGCAATACCTTAATCCAAGTGTGGGACACTACCCAGAATATGCTGTAACTTATGGATAGCCAAAGCAAGAAAATGGAGATAACCTTCGCGTGCAGGGGAATTGCCCGTTGCTCCCGAAAGGCGCGAATATAATTTCCAGCGAGCCTACTGTTCAGGAGCCATTGGTATGTACGACTCGAACTTCGGAAAAAGAGCCAGGCCGCGAGCAAGAGAAATGGGGTGGTGGTTGATATTTCGGTGATATTGTGCCACTTGTTTCGGTGATATTGTGCCACAAAAAAAGGATGATTTCGTGACCAAATTTATGAATTAATTTGAGTTTTTTTCATCTTGTTTTTTCTCATTGACTCTCCTGTTAATTCAATGCGATGTGAAGAGTGAACCATGCGGTCTAGAATTGCATCGGCAATGGTTCCTTCGCCAATTGTTTCATGCCAGTTTTTTACTGGTATCTGTGCGGCAATGATAATAGAAGTCTTGTCATATTTCTGTTCAACGATATCCATTAGGGCATTTCTTGCAGGATCGTC
>NZ_FMYP01000020.1 GCF_900096565.1 Williamwhitmania taraxaci | reverse complement strand
CTTTGGCCACATGCTTATAATTTCATAGCAACTTACCACCGTAACAGAAGCCTTTTTGCAGGTTTTTGCCGCTGTATGGGGTCATGATTTAATCGTTGCTCTGTGTTTGTTAGGGTTGCACTTCATCCTCGGGAGATTGTCTCTTTATTCCCTACTCCTCTTATGTGTTCTACTCAAAAAACTATGTGCTCGATGGAATGCGCTGCAAAATAGGTTAATGTGATGTTTCGAACACATAGAACACATGATTTCCGCTATTTTCACTCCCCTCATAAGTCCGAACAATACAGGTTTATCAACGCTTGATTCTGCTGTAATACGTCGTATTACTTACTTCAATGGAAATCATGTGACCGACAATTGGATGTATAGCGTTCATTATTAGCTATATAAGGAAGTTGACCTGTTTGTTATCCTATTAGAATATGAGTAAGGTGCAGTAAATGAGCGTTAAGTGAATTTTGGTCTATTTCTTTATCGCTCAATATCAGTAGTTTGCTATATTTTGTGGTATTATTAATACGCTGATTGTGTTATAATATCCATTAAATGAGCGCATAATATAATTTGACACATTCCCATAGCGCTCAATATTAGTGATTTGATATAATTAATGGCATGTTTTTTAGTCTCGCTGTTTTGTAATACTCAGTAAATGAGCGCAAATGGAGTTGCTGTATTCCTTATTGCGTTGAAAAAGTTGTATTTTCAGAGCAGAGTATTCTGTTATTTCTCATTAGGAGAAACGACTCGCGCCCTAGGTTATATTATGTCGGGGTGGCGGGATTCGAATCCACGGCCTCTACGTCCCGAACGTGGCGCGCTAACCGGACTGCGCTACACCCCGAATTGTTATCGGAATACAAGATTACAAAAATATGCAGTTGGGTATTCTGCCGTAATTCTTTTTTTTGTAACTTGTTGCTTTCCAAACTTGCGTGAGCCATGATTACCGAAGATCTGGTGAAATTCCTTTGGAAATATAGGCTTTTCACCTCCATTCCGCTCAAAACCATATCGGGGAAAATCGTCGAAATCGTTTCTCCCGGAGAGATCAATTCCGATGCCGGCCCGGATTTCTTCAATGCCAAAATCAAGCTCGATGGCGTGCTATGGGCTGGGAATGTGGAGATCCACACCGATTCGTCCTATTGGGAACGACATGGGCACCATACCGATAGGGCATACAACAACGTA
The DNA here is from genome assembly GCF_900096565.1 of Williamwhitmania taraxaci. Taxonomy (NCBI): domain Bacteria; kingdom Pseudomonadati; phylum Bacteroidota; class Bacteroidia; order Bacteroidales; family Williamwhitmaniaceae; genus Williamwhitmania; species Williamwhitmania taraxaci. Next base: position 54,884 of record NZ_FMYP01000020.1, on the reverse strand, counting down.
ATCCTGCACGTGGTTACCGAGTATAAGCGTAACGTTTATACTCTCGAAGGCAGGGAGTTGGAAACCCTTGTTGTGGAGGTGGACGATTACCTGATGCAGCGTTTCTGGCAGCTGCAATACTCCGACTCGAAAATACCTTGCGCCCCATTTATCAACGATGTGAGCATCCTCTCAATAAAGAGTTGGCTCGACGCCCTTGCCGCAGAGCGCTTGGAAACGCGCATCAATGCTGTTAACCTGCTGGTGGAGCAGCTGCATGGCGACTGGGAGGAGACCCTCTACCGCTATCTTGCCCGGAGTTTGGGCACTTCGCTCAATTCCCTTCCTTTCGAGATGCTTGCAAAGGCAGCCCCGTTGGCACTTATTCGCCGCCATTGCACCACCCTTACCCAAGCGGAGGCGCTCCTGTTTGGACAGGCTGGCTTGCTGGCCGAGGACGATGGTGACAGCTATTTCCTCCGGATTAAAAAGGAGTATGCCTATTTGAGCCATAAGTTAGGCCTAAAGCCTATGGATGGAGCTGTATGGAAGTTTGCCCGAACAAGGCCTCCCAACTTTCCAACCGTGCGCATTGCACAGCTGGCAGCGCTGTCGTTCTTTGAATTCCCGCTACTTGCTCGGTTGGGTAATATCAACCATGTAGAGCAGCTGCCGAAGATTCTTACCACCGCCCCTTCATCATACTGGCGCGCCCATTACACGTTTAATCATCCCTCGCCGCAGCGAAAGGTTGGGCTAGGGAAGGAGGTGGTTCTTTTGGTTATTCTGAACGCTTTTATTCCCGTGCTGTATGCCTTTAATAAGAGCATGGGCAATGAGGTTGGTCAGCAACTATGTCTCACTGCGCTCGAGAAGCTCGATCCCGAAAACAATGCTATTATCAAGCAGTGGAAAAGTTTGGGAATTCCAGCCACCAACGCCCTCGATTCACAGGCGTTACTGCAACTTTACAAGGGCTATTGCGTACCAAAAAAATGTCTCTACTGTAGGATCGGAGCAACGCTGCTCACAAAAAAAGCGTAACTTAGAGCATTGATTTCATCCTAGTAGATTGGGACAGAATCGGTTCTTTCGGTAGAACCCAAAAAAACAGAAAATTGGCAAGAATCCTGATTGTTGGCAGTAATAGTTTTGTAGGCCAAAAAATAGCTTATATGCTTCATGGAAAGGGTGAAAAGGATGTTTTTCTCTGCTCCTCGAGCGAAAATAGGTTGAACCATTTGGCCTATCCTTTTTCTAATGTAGATATCACCAAACGGGAGGAGTTACGCCGGCTTTTCTTGAAGGTAAGACCTGATATAGTATTCAATACAGCAGCCATTGCCAGTCCCGATGTGTGCGTCATGAACAAGGAGTTGGCTTTGCTGGTAAATGTTGACGGAGCACGAAATATCGCGGAGCTATCCACCCTTTACGGGGCTCATTTGGTTCACTTCTCTACCGATTTTGTGTTTAATGGATGCAAGCCATATCTCACCGAGGAGGATGCTCCCGATCCTGTAAACTACTACGGCTTTACTAAGTGGGAGAGCGAAAAGGTGGTGAATGCCTATGCCGACTCCTATGCCATTGTGCGCACCGTTTCGGTATACGGCTTTCTGGCTACCCTTACCCGTTCCAATTTTATTTTGCGGGTAAAGGCTGCGCTGGAGGCGGGGAAGGAGTATCGTGTCCCCAACGACCAGTTTCGAACCCCCACTTTGGTAGAGGATTTGGCCAACATATCCATAAAGATTGGCATTGAAGGTCATTCGGGTCTTTTTCATATTGCCGGCCAAGAAGGACTTACCAACTATGAATTCGCTATTCAGGCAGCTAGCGTGTTTTGTCTTGATCCTCAATTGATTATTCCGGTATCTTCTTTCGAAATGGATGAAAAAGCAGTTCGACCACTGAATACTGGATTTGATATATCTAAGGCGCGAACTATTCTAGGTTATAGCCCAACAACATTATTAGATGGGCTTATGTTGGTTAAGAGTCAGATCGATAAGCATATAATATGCTAGAGTCCTTTAATCTGCTAGAATTTTTTTTGGGTGAAGATGTTGGAAATAAAAAAAAACTTCTACCTTTGCCGAACTTTAAGCGGGAAATTTAATTGTTGAAAAGTTATGAATTATCTTACAGCTGAACAGAAGCAAGACATTTTCAAGACTTACGGGACTTCGATCACTGATACAGGTTCTTCAGAAAGCCAGATTGCTCTCTTCTCTAGCAGGATTAGCCACCTTACTGAGCACCTAAAAGTACATCGTAAGGACTATGGCACTCAGCGTTCTTTGTTGAAATTAGTTAGCAAGCGCCGTAGGCACTTGAACTATCTCATGGACACTGATATTGAGAGATATCGTGCGATTGTAAAAACATTGAATCTGCGTAAATAAAAACGAAATGGGCAATTCTTGTAATTGCCTATTTTTGCGAATTTCCATGCCGTTAGCATGGAAATATCGTTTTTTATAGACAATCGAACTTTCACCAGTATTTTGTGTAAGATGTATAAAGCCTTTAAAAAAATAATCGACCTAGGTGATGGTAGAACCATTGAGATAGAAACCGGAAAACTTGCCAAGCAAGCCGATGGTTCCGTTGTGGTTAAGATGGGTAACACCATGCTTCTCGCTGCTGTTACTGCTGCCAAAGATGCAAAGCCCGATGTGGATTTTATGCCGCTTTCGGTTGAGTATAAAGAAAAGTATGCTTCTACCGGTAGGTTTCCTGGTGGCTTTCTCAAACGTGAAGGTCGTCCATCCGATTCCGAAATTCTAGTTTGCCGACTGATCGATAGAGCGCTTCGTCCGCTATTCCCCGACGATTACCATGCTGAGGTTTTTGTAACCGTTCAGCTCATCTCTGCCGATAGAGATATTCTTCCTGAACCATTAGCTGGCCTTGCTGCCTCTGCAGCACTTGCCGTTTCCGATATTCCTTTCCACGGACCAATCTCCGAAGTTCGAATTGGACGTGTGGATGGTAAATTCATCGTGAATCCTACTGCTACTCAAAACAAGCTTTCGGATATCGACCTTACTGTTGCTGCTACCATGGACAATATTCTTATGGTAGAGGGCGAGATGAAGGAGGTTTCGGAGGATGATATGCTCGAGGCTATCAAGATTGCTCACGAAGCTATTAAGATTCACTGTCAAGCTCAAATCGAACTCACCGAATTAGTTGGTAAGCAAGTTAAGCGCACATACTCGCACGAAGTGAACGATGAGCCACTCAAGGTTGCTATTCACAAGTTCTGTTACGATAAGATATACGCTATTTGTAAAGGTAGTTCTGCTAAGCACGAACGTTCCGATGCATTCGGTTTGGTTAAGGAAGAGTATATTCTTACCCTGTCCGAAGAGGAGCGCACTGCAAAGAAATCGCTTATCGATCGTTACTACCACCAGGTAGAAAAGGACGCGATGCGTAATATGATTCTAGACGACAAAATCCGTCTCGATGGCCGCAAGACCGATCAAATTCGCCCAATCTGGAGCGAGGTTGATTACCTTCCTGCCGCTCACGGTTCTGCTATCTTTACTCGTGGCGAAACACAATCGTTGACAACGGTAACACTTGGAACCAAACTCGACGAAAAGGTTATTGATGAGGTATTAAATAAAGGAACAGAGAAATTTGTTCTACACTATAACTTTCCTCCTTTCTCCACTGGCGATGCTAAGGCATCACGTGGTCTTAGCCGGAGAGAAATCGGACACGGAAACCTTGCTTTCCGTGCTCTCAAGAATATGATTCCTCAAGGTGTCGATAATCCATATGCCATCCGCATTGTTTCCGACATCCTTGAATCGAACGGCTCTTCGTCGATGGCTACGGTATGCGCCGGAACATTGGCTCTTATGGATGCTGGTGTGAAAATCAAGAAACCGGTTTCTGGAATCGCGATGGGACTCATTTCTGATACTGCAACAGGTCGTTGGGCGGTTCTTTCCGATATTCTCGGAGACGAAGATCACCTTGGCGATATGGACTTTAAGGTTACCGGAACCAAGGATGGTATCACAGCCACCCAAATGGATATAAAGGTTGACGGACTTTCCTACGAGGTTATGGCAAAGGCATTGGCGCAAGCTAAGGAAGGCCGGATGCACATCCTCGGGAAAATCATGGAAACCATGGACAAGCCAAGAGAAGAGTATAAGCCTCATGTTCCAAGAATCGAGGTTATCTCTATTCCGAAGGAGATGATTGGACCACTCATTGGCCCTGGTGGAAAGGTAATTCAAGAGATTCAAAGGGAAACTGCAACAGTTATCACCATTGAAGAAATTGAAGGTCGTGGTAAGGTATCTGTATTTGGTGAAAACAAGGAGGCTCTAGCCGCTGCAATGCGCTGGATTAAGGGTATCGTTGCTGTTCCTGAAGTAGGCGAAATCTACAAGGGTAAGGTGAAATCAATTCTAGCTTTTGGTGCTTTTGTTGAAATTATGCCCGGTAAGGATGGTTTGCTCCACATCTCCGAAATTGATCACAAGAAGGTGAATGCAGTTGAGGATGTTCTCAAGGAAGGTCAAGAGATTGAAGTGAAACTTATTGAAGTCGATCCTAAAACAGGAAAGTTGAGACTATCAAGAAAAGCACTCCTTCCAAAACCTGAGGCTCCTGCAAAACCAGCAGAATAACTGCCGAGAAATGATGCAGAGAAAGAATTAATTTCGATATAGTTTTAAAGAAAAGGAGGTTTTTACCTCCTTTTTTTTTATGTTAGGCTCTTAAATGAGAATGAAAGCTAAAAAACCAAAACATATTTGTATTTTTGTGTAGCATAACATAAACAATCCGCATATGAAAAGAGTTTCGCTGATAGTAGCGGCGCTAATGCTGGTTTTCACTTCCTGCAATTTTAATAGCGTGAAGTATCCTGAAACGAAGAAGGTTGACCAAGTAGATAACTATTTTGGTGTGAAGGTCAGTGACCCTTACCGATGGCTCGAAGATGATCGTTCGGCCGAGGTCGAAGAGTGGGTTAAGGCCGAAAACGCAGTTACGAACGATTATCTGGCTAAAATCCCTTTCCGCGAATCGCTAAAAGCAAACCTGACTAAGGTGTGGAACTTTGCCAAGATGGATGTTCCCTCGCGTCGTGGCAATCGACTATTCTATAGTCGTAATAGCGGCTTGGAAAACCAAAGCATATTGTATATGCAGGATGGTGATGTGGGCACTCCCAAAGTGCTGCTTGACCCAAATAAGCTTTCCGAGGATGGAACTATATCTCTCGATGAATACAGTATTTCTAAGGATGGTAAGTATTTAGCCTATGCCATTGCTGATGGCGGTTCGGACTGGAGAACCATCTATGTGAAAAATATAGCGACCGGCGAACTCCTCATGGATGAGATTAAATGGGTGAAGTTTTCGGCCATTTCTTGGTTTAAGAATGGCTTCTATTACAGCCGTTACGATGGTCCACTTTCGGGCAGCCAACTTACCAACATAAACGAGAACCACAAGGTTTACTACCATAAGGTTGGAACAAGTCAGGCTCTGGATGAGATCGTTTATCAAGACCCATCGAATCCTAAACGCAACTTTACCACACAGGTAACCGACGACGAGAAGTATTTAATTCTCTACCTCTCGGAATCGAGCAGTGGGAATAGTTTAATGATAAAAAACCTGCAGCGTAACGAAGATTTTGTTCAACTTACCATCGGGTTTGAGTTTGAATACCGTGTTATTGACCATTTGGATGATAACCTTATTGTACTTACCAATTTTAAGGCACCTAAGTACAGGTTAGTTGGTATTAATGTTAGGGCTGTGGATGTTGGGAACTGGAGGGAAATTATTGCTGAAAAACGTGATGTTCTAGAGAATGTGACATACTCCGATAACAAGTTAATCTGTAACTACATTCAAGACGCACATAGTATTATTGGGTTGTATAGCCTCAAGGGCGAAATGATTAGCGAGATAAAACTCCCAACTTTTGGAACAGTTTCCGGTTTCAACGCCGAGAGAAACGATACCATAGGCTACTATGCTTTTACCTCCTTTAACTATCCTTCCACAATTTTCAAATATAACCTCAGGAAGGGCATTGCAACTGAAATATTCCGCCCCGATGTTAAAACTGATCTTACTCAATTTGAGGTTGAACAGATATTTTACCCCAGCAAGGACGGTACAAAGATTCCTATGTTCCTGGTTCACAAAAAGGGGATCAAACTCGATGGAAATAACCCCACCTTGCTATATGGTTATGGCGGGTTTAATATAAGCCTGACCCCTTCGTTTTCGGTAAGTCGAATTGCTTGGCTTGAAAATGGTGGCATATACGTTGTTGCCAATATACGTGGCGGTGGCGAGTATGGAGAGAACTGGCATAAGGCAGGAACAAAACTGAATAAACAGAATGTATTCGACGATTTTATTGCTGCTGCCGAATTTCTTATTGAGAAAAAGTATACCAATCCGCAACGACTCGCCATTATGGGTGGAAGTAACGGAGGTTTGCTTGTGGGTGCGGTAATCAATCAACGCCCCGACCTATTTAAAGTAGCCATTCCTGAAGTGGGTGTTATGGATATGCTTCGCTTCCAAAAGTTCACCATTGGATGGGCATGGACTGGCGACTTTGGCTCGAGTGATGATTCCTTACAATTTGAGAATCTTTACCGCTATTCGCCTCTGCACAACATTCGGGACGATGTAAAATATCCTGCGGTGCTTGTTACTACTGCCGACCATGACGATCGCGTGGTACCCGCTCATTCCTTCAAGTATATTGCTACACTACAAGATAAGCAAAGTGGTAGCAGCAACCCTGCACTTATTCGTATACAAACCCGAGCTGGTCACGGTGGAGGAAAACCAACCTCTTTTGTTATTGAGGAGATGGCAGATATCTACTCGTTCATTTTTTATAACATGGATATAACGCCGAAGCAGTAAAAGACTCACCATTTTAATTACTTTAGGGGTTGGATTTTCCAACCCCTATTTTTTTATGGATCAATTGAATTATATTGTAGTTGAGGGCAATATAGGTGCAGGAAAAACTACACTGGCCACTATGCTTGCTCAAAATATTGAGGCTCGCCTATTTCTTGAACAGTTTGCCGACAATCCGTTTCTGCCAAAATTCTATGAGGATCAGGAGCGATACTCTTTTCCTTTGGAACTATCATTCCTTGCAGAACGCTACAATCAACTAAACAAGGAGTTGCGTCACCAAGATTTGTTCCATAACGTAACCATTTCCGACTATTTCTTTATGAAGTGCGTTATCTTTGCTAAGACCACCTTGGCTGATGATGAGTTTAAACTTTTCTCTCAAATATTCGAAATAATATATAAAACCCTCCCAAAACCCGATTTGTATGTATATTTACACTTGCCGGTAGAAAATTTGCTCAAAAACATTGCCCGGCGCGGACGCGATTTTGAGCAGACGATAAAGGGGGAGTATCTTGAAAAAATTCAAGAGGGATACTTTAGTTTCTTTAGACAACACCCTGACTACAAGTTTCTTGTAATTGAATCTCAAAATGTTGATTTTGTTGCAAATCCTGAACATTTTGAACTATTGAGGCATATTATCTTCGACAAAAAATATTCTATAGGAATAAATAGGGTATTGTTATAGTTTTTTTTTGTATTTTTGATCACTAGCAAAGTGTTATTAGTGTATAACGCACAAACCAATCAAAAAAAAATAGAGTATGAAAAAAATCTGGTTAAATCTTGTTGTGATCAGCTTTAGTGCAATCGCGCTTAGCAGCTGCTCCAGCCCAGAAAAGATGAAGGAGCTTGAAGCTCAAATGTCGATGAAGGCTACACCTGAAGTTCTGGTTGCTAAAGCCGATACTATTGAGGCTACTATCACCGTTACCTTTCCTGCAAAGTATTTCCACAAGAAAGCAACCGTTGAATTTACCCCTGTCTTGAAGTATGATGGTGGTGAGTTTGTTTGCGAGTCTAAGATGCTTCAAGGGGAGTCTGTAAAGGGTGGCACTAACACTGTAATTCGTTTCGAAGCAGGTGGAAGCTATACCCAAACCGTTAAGATCCCTTTCAAAATGGAGATGCGTTCAGCTACTCTTGAAATGAGGAAAAAACTTATTGTTGGCGACAAGAACATTTCTTGGGGTGACAACAAGATTGCTGATGGCGTTATCGCAACCTACAAGTTGGTTGTAGTTGATCCTAAGGTGATCAAGATGGTTCAAGACAGTTACGTCATGAACACTTCCGATCAAAAGATGGCTGAAATTCTTTTCGAAATGAGCAAAGATGTTGTTCGTGCAAAAGAATTGAAGAAAGACGAAATCAAGACAATACAAGACTATATTGCTGCTTCCCTAAAGGATAGCACCAAGAAGGTTAAGCAAATTGGTATTTCTGCTTACGCTTCTCCTGATGGCCCTCTTGATATGAATGAGAAACTTTCTAAAGGACGTGGAGCTTCTTCACAGAAGTTCATGAAAGAATTCTTTAAGAAATCAAAAATCAAGGGTGTTGATAGCATCGTTAATGTTCAAACTACCTCTGAGGATTGGGATGGATTTAAATCTCTAATGGAGAAATCTTCTATTCAAGATAAGGAATTGGTATTAAGAGTTCTTACCATGTATAGCGATCCTATCGTTCGTGAGAAAGAAATCAAGAACATTTCGAAGACCTATACTCAAATTGCTGAAACCGTTCTTCCTTTACTTCGCCGTGCTAAATTTGCTGCTGAAGTAAGCACCGAAGGTCGTAACGATGCAGATTTTAAAGCTTTAGCTGCTGCTAACACTTTGGATTCGCTCAGCCTAGAGGAACTTCACTATGCTGCTAAGGTTGTAGACAATAAGGATCAACAAATTGCTATCTACAAGAAGGCTGCTGAAAAGTTCCCTACAGATATTCGCGCTTTCAATAATCTTGGTGTTGTTGCTTTCAACAATGGCAATATGGCTGAAGCTAAATCTCAATTCGAAAAGGGATTGGCAATTAACAAGGACAACTCTGTTGTGAAAAACAATATGGGCGCTGTTCTTCTTATCGAAGGCAACGTAAACGAAGCTGAAAAACTCTTCGTTGAAGCAGTAGATGCTGGTAAGGAAGTTCGTTACAACCTCGGAATCATCAGCATTATGAAGGGCAAGTATGAGCCAGCAACCGATTATTTCGGTGGTTCTGAATCCTTCAACCAAGGACTAGGTCTTTACCTTGTTAACAAGGGTGAGGAAGCTAAGAAAATCTTGGATAAGGTTGACACTGGAAAGGCTTTTTACCTAAAGGCAGTTATTGCTGCTCGTCAAGGTGTAGAAGTTGAAGTTCTTAACAATCTTCGCACCGCTGTTGGTAAGGATGCTTCTCTTAAGGCTTATGCAATGAAGGATATGGAATTTAGTAGTTTCCTTCAAAACGAAGCTTTCAAGGCTTTAGTTCAATAATCGTTTTGATATGATATAGAAAAGGGAACCCTCGGGTTCCCTTTTTTTATGGAGTTATTCAGCTCCGATTCTTAATCAGTAAAGATGAAAATCATATTGGTGAAGTAGTTTCTACCTTTTCGCTGCCATGAAACTTACTCCATCATTCTGCTGTAAAAGTGCCAAATCACAATTCCTGCGCTCACGGAGATGTTTAGAGAATGCTTGGTTCCCTGCTGTGGTATCTCAAGGCAAAAATCGCATTGGTCAATAGCTTCCTGCATTACGCCCTTTACCTCGTTTCCGAGTATAAGAGCATACTTTTTACCCTTATCAGGGATGAACTCCCCAAGCATAATGCTTTTCTCTACTTGCTCAATCCCAACAATGGTCCAACCCTCCTCGCTAAGTCTTGAAATGGCATCCATTGGACTTGTACAGTATTCCCATTCGACCGAATCTTCGGCTCCTAGGGCTGTTTTGTGAATCTCTGGGTGGGGCGGAGGCGTGGAAATTCCACAGAGGAAAACCTTTTCAACCAGAAAAGCATCGGAGGTCCGGAATACAGAGCCAATATTATTTAGGCTTCGTATATTGTCTAATATAATGACTAAACCAATTTTTTCCGTCTTTTTGAACTCTTCTAGACTTGGTCTGTTTAACTCTTTGATTGTAAGTTTACGCATTTTATTTCTCATGTTGAACAGCAAAGGTAGCTTACACCCCTCAATATTCAGTATCTTAAGAGTCAATATTTACTTTGTAAACGGTTAAACTATGAACATTCACGAGTACCAAGCAAAGGACATACTAAAAAGGTATGGTGTACCCATTCCGGAGGAACGGCATGTTACAAAAGCCACAATGGCCGAGAAGGCTGCAGAGGAGATTCGAGCGGTCACCGGTACCAACAAGTGGGTTGTAAAGGCTCAGATTCATGCTGGAGGAAGAGGTAAGGGTGGAGGCGTTAAGTTGGCGTCGTCTCTGATGGAGGTTACGGAATTTGCCAATGACATAATTGGTATGACTCTAGTTACCCCACAAACAGGACCGGTAGGAAAATTGGTTAGGAGTGTGCTGGTTGGACAGAACGTTTACTATCCTGGTGATTCGGCAGTGCAGGAGTTTTACATGAGTTTGTTGCTTGATAGGGTTTCGGGTCGTTATGTATTAGTTTATTCGCCACAAGGCGGAATGGATATTGAGGCCGTTGCCGAAAATACCCCTGAGGATATATTTAAAGAGATAATTCATCCCTTAGGTTTACAGCCGTTTCAGGCCCGTAAAATTGCCTTTAACCTTGGACTTGAAGGGAAGGCCTTCCAGAACATGGTTCGCTTTGTCGATTCGCTGGCCAAAGCATTTCTGAGTATGGATGCATCGCTACTCGAAATTAATCCGGTAGTAAAGACTTCCGACGATCTTATCTTGGCTGTTGATGCAAAGGTGAGTTTAGATGAAAACGCCCTATTTCGCCACTTTGAATACAATGACTTGCGCGATAAGGACGAGGAAGATCCCACGGAAGTGGAAGCAAGTGAATACAACCTTAACTTCGTAAAACTCGACGGCAATGTTGGCTGTATGGTCAATGGCGCTGGTCTTGCGATGGCAACAATGGATATTATTAAGTTGGCTGGCGGAAATCCCGCTAACTTCCTCGATGTAGGCGGTGGAGCTAACGCGCGGACGGTGGAGGCCGGTTTCCGGATTATTCTAAAAGATCCTCATGTGAAAGCGATTCTGATAAACATATTTGGTGGGATTGTAAGATGCGACAGGGTGGCTCAGGGCGTAGTGGATGCTTACAAAGCCATCGGAAATATTCGAGTCCCTGTAATTGTAAGACTTCAAGGAACCAATGCAGAGGAGGGGAAGGCTTTAATTGATAAATCGGGGTTAAAGGTTCATTCTGCAATAACGCTCAAGGAGGCTTCCGACTTGGTAAAATCGGTAGTATAAAGCCCGCTACACAAACAGAAAAAGCTCGCTAAGCGAGCTTTTTCTATTTCCAGACTTCCCTTTAATGATTATTTTTTTTCTGTTTTACACGTAGAAACCCCGATAAGTCCATATAACCCACAGGAACCTGTAAAGGCTGTAGCCAAAGGAATGATTCCTACAAGTCCCCACCAATTCTGGTAGTAAACTCCTGCGGCAAGAATTGCAACACCAATCACAATACGAACTACTTTGTCGATCATTCCAACGTTCTTTTTCATACACCAGTTGTATTAGTTTTACCTTAAAACAGTTTGGCAAATGAAAAGTTCATGTGCTTGATGTTTTGTCGATGTAACTGTTTGGCTTACAGAAATATTGCATCAATATCCTCAACTTGCAACTACCATATTACTGGTTTCCTTCTAACCGGCATGGTCATGCAGCGTGCCCCTCCACCGCCTCGCGGTAATTCAGATCCATCAATAGTAATGACATAACGCTCATAATCGGTTAAGCTGATCCTGTCGGTGAGCACATCCTTGGCCCTGATAATTTCAAAGCCATTCTTGTTCATCTCCTCCATGGTGTAGATATTCCGAGCATAACCGATTACCTTGCCCGGGGCAATGGCAAAAAAGTTTGCTCCGCTATGCCACTGTTCCCGCTCTTGAGTCCATTGATCTTTTTTGCCGCCACAGTATACCGGCTTTAGGTCCATACCAAGATCCTTCAGTGCTACTACAAGATTTTCAACATTTTTTATGTTTAAAACCTTACCATTCTCGATGGTGATTTGTACCGTTTGGTATTTGTTGGGTTGTAGAATTAGTGGCTCAAATACCATGCACTTATCCACGTCGAGAAAGGTAAATACCATGTCGAGGTGAATGAACGACTCGGGTGACTCCGGTAGTTCTTGAACTAGGATATAGCGCTTTTTTTGATCCTTCTGGGACAGAAGATGATCCAATATGAAGTCGATACCCTGCGATGAAGTTCTCGTGCCGTTTCCGATAAGCAGGATATCTTCCCGGGCAATGAGTACATCACCACCTTCAATAAAGATAGGCTTGCTATCTTCCACTTTGAGGGGATCGATGGTGTGGGCGTTAAAGTTTCCCGAGAGATTAAAGATGGCCTGCATTATGAGTGCCTCGCGCTGCCTAACCTGGTTCGCCATTTTTGAGATCAAGACCTCATTTAATAGTGAAATTGAGGCGTCGCGGGTAAAGTAGAAGTTATAAAGGGGGCTCGATGAAAAGCGCTCCTTCGATAGGAACTTCGTTAAGTTATTTCGTTTTAGGATAACGCCCTCAATTAGTTGACGAGCCAGTTCTTTAGGAGTAAGATCCAGTAATTCATCCTTTATGGAGTATGTGTTTTCTAGGTGGCATATTTGATCAATTACCAACTCCTTCGACTTTTCGTTGACGAGCACGTTGGTGAGTAAATCCGCTATTTGATAGGTTTTGCAAACCTTCGAAAGAACACCCGAAAGTTGAGCGTATTCTTTGCGGGCAACTGCTAGGTTAAGAATGTCGCTATAAAGAGCGCGTTGGGCATTCTTTGGGGTCATATTCTCTACCTCGGCTCCAGGAGTATGAAGGATTACTCCTTCGAGTTGGCCTATTTCGGAGCATACGTTAATGTCGACCCTGCTGTCCATAGTGGTATTTTGTTAGGTTAGGTTTTGATTGGCAAATTTATAACAATGAGTTGATTAAGAAAAACTAATTTGCATAGCCTTTCTCTGTTTAATAGCATTAAGGCGAAATACTCTTAAACGGTTCTGTTTTTCTAGCTAAAACACAAAGAGGAAGGGGTTTCTCCCTTCCTCTTTTATAATTATGAATCGAATATCTACTTATAACTATCCAGTGGAGCACAAGTGCAAATCAAGTTCCGGTCACCATATCCATTGTCGACACGGGCAACTGCTGGCCAAAACTTATTTTCGGCAATCCATGCTAGTGGGTAAGCAGCTTTAGTTCTACTGTAAGGGTGCTTCCACTCATCGGCGGTTATTTCTAGCGCAGTATGTGGTGCATTCTTAAGCACGTTGTCTTCTTTGTCTGCCTTGCCTGATTTAATTTCCTCAAGTTCACCTTTGATAGCAATCATGGTTTCGATAAACCTATCGAGTTCTTGAAGCGATTCGCTCTCGGTTGGCTCAATCATTAGTGTATCATGAACTGGGAAGGAGAGGGTAGGTGCATGGAAACCATAATCCATAAGACGTTTAGATATATCGGTTGCATCAGCATCATACTCTTTCTTGAAGTTTTGAGCATCGAGAATCATTTCGTGTCCTACACGGCCCATTTCTCCCTTGTAGAGAATGGTATAGTGTCCTTGCAAGCGGGCTGCAAGGTAGTTTGCGTTTACAATAGCCATTTCGGTGGCTTTGCGAAGACCGTCGGCGCCAAGCATCTTAATGTAGCCGTAGGTGATTGGGAGCACGCTTGCGCTGCCAAACGGAGCGGCACTCACAGCCATAATACCATTTTCACCGCCAGTTTTAACTAGGGAGTGAGAGGGCAGGAATTCTGCAAGGTGTTTGGCTACCGCAATTGGGCCAACGCCGGGACCGCCACCTCCGTGAGGAATAGCAAAGGTCTTGTGAAGGTTTAGATGGCAAACGTCTGCGCCGATAAAGCCGGGGTTGGTAATACCTACCTGTGCATTCATGTTTGCACCGTCCATGTATACTAATCCGCCATTTTTATGAACAATATCCATCATCTCCTTTATTCGGCCTTCGAAAATACCGTGGGTGGATGGGTAGGTCACCATAAAGCAGGCAAGGTCGTTTTTATGTTCTTCCGCTTTTTGACGGAGGTCCTCTACATCAATATTTCCTTTACTATCGCAAGCCACAAGTACAATATCCATTCCGGCCATCGCTGCGCTGGCAGGATTGGTTCCGTGTGCCGAGGTTGGGATAATGGCTACGTTGCGGTGTCCTTCACTGCGATGGATATGGTATTGACGAATAACCATGAGTCCTGCATATTCGCCTGCTGCACCGGAGTTAGGTTGAAGCGAAACGGCGTGGAAACCAGTGATAATAGCTAAGTCTTGCTCTAGTTCCTTAATCAGTTCAAGGTAACCTTCGGCCTGATTGGATGGAACAAATGGATGTATTGCACCAAATTCCGACCAACTTAAGGGAAGCATCTCCACTGCTGCATTCAACTTCATGGTGCAAGAGCCAAGTGAAATCATGCTATGAGTAAGGGAGATGTCTTTTCTTTCGAGTTTCTTGATGTAGCGCATCATTTCGGTCTCGGAGTGGTAGTGGTTAAACACCTTTTCCGATAGGAAGCTGGAGGTTCTTGCGAACTTGGGTTCGAACACAACTTTAGTTTCTACCTTGGTTGCCTTTTCTGCACTCTTTTTAGCCGCCTTTGCAAAAATTTCAGCAATGGAGTTAATCTCTTCGAGGGTTACAACCTCGTCGAAACTCATCTGCACTTTATCATCGGCCTTGTAAAAGAAGTTAATCTCCTTTTCGAGGGCAATCTTCCGAATGTCTTCTGCTTTAATGCCTACTGGAAGTGTGATCTCAATGGTATCGAAGAAGTTCTTTGTTGTAATCTTAAAGCCTAACTTCTCTAGTTTATCCGCAGCAAGAGCTGCATGATTGTGAGTATGATTGGCAATACGCTTAATGCCTTCCTGACCGTGGTATACGGCATACATGCCTGCCATTGTTGCTAGTAAGGCTTGAGCTGTACAGATGTTGGATGTTGCTTTTTCGCGTTTGATATGCTGTTCGCGGGTTTGAAGGGCCATCCGAAGTGCCTTGTTGCCTGCACTATCAATGGATACTCCAATAATACGTCCTGGCATTTGACGTTTGTAGGCGTCTCTTGTAGCAAGGTATCCGGCGTGAGGACCACCAAATCCCATAGGAACGCCAAATCGTTGGGTCGATCCCACTGCAATATCAGCACCCCATTCGGCAGGAGCTTTTATAATGGCTAAGCTAAGAATGTCGGCAATAGCAGTAACCAGAATTTCCTGTTTGTGTGCATCTTCGGTAAACTGGGTATAGTCGATAATTTCGCCGTTGGCGGCAGGGTATTGAACAATGGCACCAAATACGCTCGATCCAAGTTCTGCTTCGCTATATTTCCCAAGTTGAACTTCGATACCGGCAGGTTCTGCTCTGGTTAGGATAACGTCGAGTGTTTGAGGGAAAATATTCTCATCCACAAACAGGGTGTTTTTCCCTTCCTTAACGGCAGCCCTCGAACGCAGCCCATGCATCATGAGCATGGCCTCTGCGGCGGCAGTTGCTTCGTCCAGTAGAGAGCAGTTGGCAATTTCCATGCCTGTTAAATCCATAACCATGGTTTGGAAGTTAATGAGCGCCTCCAAACGGCCTTGTGAGATCTCAGCTTGGTATGGGGTGTAGGATGTATACCAGCTAGGGTTCTCAAATATATTCCTTAAAATTACAGCCGGGGTAGCCGTGCCATAATAGCCCATACCAATAAACGAACGGAAAATCTTGTTCTTGGCTGCAATGGCTTTAATCTTCTTATAAAACTCATATTCGGATATGCCCTCCGAAATTGCAATTGGTTTTGGCAACCGTATTGGTTTTGGAACGGTTTGGTCAATTAGCTCCTCAATGGAGGATACGCCAATTTGCTTTAGCATATAAGCGATTTCACTTTCGCGAGGTCCGTTATGGCGGGAAACAAAACTATCTGTAGCCATTGGTTTAGTTTATTGAGCGTTAATGGATGAGGTTTATTTTATTGGGTAAAATTAGCAAGAAGAAACTTGATTGCATACGATTGTGATCATGAAAAATCATGTTCTTGAGTATGTTTTGAATACTACAACTTATCCTCGAGGAAGGGGTTGCCAAGTGCTTCTGTTCCAATAGATGTTCGTGGACCATGACCCGAGAGTACTAGAAACTCATCGCCAAGTGGCATCAGCTTTGACTTGATGCTGTTTATTAGTTGATCGTAATCGCCTCCAAGCAAATCGGTTCGGCCAATACTACCAGCAAACAAAACATCGCCTGTAAGAACAATCTTCTCCTCTTTGCAGACAAATGCAAGGCTGCCGGCGCTATGGCCAGGAACATATAGCGCTAGAATTTCGCTTTTTCCAAGGTTAATGACTTGGCCATCCTCAATAAACGTATCGATTGGAGGAGGAGTATCTACTGTAAATCCATACATGTATCCGTGCTCAACGGCCAATTGCAATAGTTCAACCTCATTCTTGTGGGCCATCAGTTTAAGGTTATACTTCCCTTTAA
Source organism: Williamwhitmania taraxaci (assembly GCF_900096565.1). NCBI lineage: Bacteria > Pseudomonadati > Bacteroidota > Bacteroidia > Bacteroidales > Williamwhitmaniaceae > Williamwhitmania > Williamwhitmania taraxaci. Next base: position 38,273 of record NZ_FMYP01000020.1, on the reverse strand, counting down.
TAAATGCATTTCCAAGAACGTGATCTACATGGCAATGCGTATTCAGAAGTAAGGTTGGCTTTAGTTCGTTGGATTCGATAAATGCTACTAATTCGTCGCGTTCCTCTTGGGTGTAGCAGCCCGGATCTACAATTGCACACTCCTTTGTGTCGGGATACAATAAGTAGGTATTCTGTTGAAAGGGATTGAAAATGAATCGGTGTATGTGTATCATAGCTGTAATTAATTATCCGTCGGTTCCTTTTAGCAAAGGAACAAATATGAATGTTCCATGTTCAGTAGTCTCAATTTTTCCATTGTTCTTTACTATCAGCGTCATGGTTTGCACTTGGTTGTCTCCTACTGGAATCACCATTCGTCCACCTTCAGCTAGCTGATCAATCAGGTCGCTTGGGATGCATGGGGCGCCTGCTGTAACCAGTATTCTTTGAAACGGACCATAGGCGGACTTGCCTTTGTATCCATCGCCGAAGAAAAAGTGCGGCTTGTATCCCATTTGGCCTAGCAACTGCTGCGACTTTGTAAAGAGTTCGCGCTGCCGCTCAATAGTGAAAACTTTCGCACCCAACTCGCAGAGAATTGCGGTTTGGTAGCCCGATCCTGTCCCGACTTCCAAAACTTTTGCGTGCCTATTTACTTGAAGCAGTTCTGTTTGAAAGGCCACGGTATAGGGTTGCGATATTGTTTGACTTGCTCCAATTGGGAACGCTTGATCGCGATAGGCAAATTCAAGAAAACTACTCTCCATAAAGTAGTGTCGAGGTACCGTGTTTATTGCAGTAAGAACTGCTTCGTCGTAAATGCCTTTTTTGCGGAGTTCCTCCATCAACTTTTGACGTAGCCCCTTATGTCGATATGTGTCGGAAAGTTTTTGGTTTGTCATTTCTCTGTTTCTCTGAGCAAAGATAAGAACCATTCTTCAGATTATTATCACTACCGATGGGCTGTTCGAGTTATTAACACCCAAAGGTTGATAAGTAATAGTGACGAAATGACTAGGATCAGTTGTGAATGGTTAAGTTTGTGCAAGATAGAATAGCAAATGATAACTCTTTTTGTAATCGGGGACAGGAATAACGTAGAATGGGTAAAGGCGTATGCTGCTCAATCTGGTTTCGATTGCTTTTTCATTGCTTCCATCGCGGACTTGCCCTCCACTTATGTTTCGCAAGGTGCCGTATTTATTGACACGATACAGGAAACTTCCTTCGTCGATTTAAGCAATCTTGTAAGGCGTGGTTTTCATCTCTATTTGAACTCTCCATTTGATTTGAGCCAATCGGAGTTAAGCCACCTCTCATTACTGGCTGAGGAGGCAGGGGTATTTGTGATACCTCGATTGCCAATGGAATTAAAGCTGCCATCTGAGATTGGGTGTTCTCCTCTGGTAGGAAATATCTTTCTCGAAATCGCAGATATTCCAGACGGAGACGCTTGGCGAAATTACTGTTTGGAGGTAATATCTTGTGCGTTAAGCGCAGTGCCTTTTTCGGTAAAACGTGTTCGATATGTTTCGAGTGGACACCAGTCAAACTCATCTGTTTTCATGGGTTTTCACTTAGAGTTTGAGAATACTTCCCTAATCTCCATCAGCATCGGCACTAATACTAGTCGGAATTCTTTGGACTTTCAGTTTATTGGTAGTTTCGGTTCCTATAAATTTGGGTCAACTGAACAAAGTTTTGTAGTTAAAAACACTCAGTCGAGGGAACAACAACTTTCTCATCTCGTTGATCTTTGCAGTGCACCGACCCGAAGATATTCTGTAGTGGAGTTAGATACAATCTCACAAGTTATCCGCATTTATTCTGAAATGAAGGTTCATTTAGCACTTGCCTAAACCTTAAATTGTTACTTTTGCATTCCCAATAAGATATTTGTTTGGGCATCACAACAAATTCAGATTTTTGTGATTCTCTTCAAATTTCTTTTGCTCTTGTGGAGAAAACGGCGCATTAGGGCCTAATTCTATTTGCCTGTTTTGGTTAAGCCGGTTGTATCCTTACTTTAAATGCCCTTGTAGTGAAACGAACGCTTCTCCTCTTTAACTATCTTCTCTTTGATTGTTTATCGGCAATTGGTGCGTGGTGTACATTTTATTTTGTTAGGGTTAGTCACCTTAGAGGTGAGCACCTTTCGTTTATAGAAATATGTAACTCCAACTTTTTATACAGCCTAGCGTTTGTAACCATTTTCTGGATACTTCTATACATTCTTACCGGGTTTTACACAGATGTATTTCGACGATCGCGCATTAACGATTTTTTCCAAACGGTTGGTCAGGTCATTTTAGGATCGATTATTCTATTCTTTATTTTAATCCTTGGGGACTTTGTCGGTAGCGCTCGCGAATTCTACCTTACTTTTGGTATGCTGTTGGGGATCCAGTTTGCTTTCACCTATACTCCTCGGTTAATCATAAACTCATTTGTGATATATCAAATTAGGAATAAACGTCTGGGTTTTAAAACTATTATTGTAGGTGATGGATCCGAAGCAGAGGCTCTTTACCATGAGATTGAGGGGTTTGAAATTCCTCAGGGACAATTATTTATAGGCTATGTTGCTATAACGGCGAAAGAGAGTAAGTTGTCAGATTTTCTGCCTTGTTTGGGAACGCTCAATGAGCTATCTGATGTGATTGATCGCTCTGGTGTTGATGAGGTAATTATTGCCCTTTCGCATAAGGAGACACAGCGAATCCAACGGGCCATAAACGACCTTTACGGGAAGCGGGTGGAGGTAAAGGTAATCCCAAGCCTCTACGATTTTTTGACGGGAAAAGTGAAGATGAGTTCTATTATGGGTACTCCTCTCATTCTCGTAAACCACCGTCTTATGCCCGCATGGCAGGAGATGTTCAAGTTTATCCTCGATTTTGTAGTTTCTTTTTTAGCCATTTTTGCTCTACTTCCCTTCGGATTAATTGTTTCCACTATTATAAAACTTACTTCAAGAGGACCCGTGTTTTTTACTCAGGAACGTATTGGTCGTTACGGAAAACCATTTGTGCTGATTAAGTTTCGGAGTATGTGCTTGGATTCTGAGAAGCACGGCCCCGCTTTGAGTAGTAAAAGCGATGCTCGCGTAACTCCGTTTGGCAGGTTTATGCGGAAAACCCGAATCGATGAACTGCCCAACTTTATAAATGTGCTGAAAGGTGATATGTCTCTTGTGGGGCCGAGACCCGAACGACAGTTTTACATTGATCAGATAGTAAAAATAGCCCCACACTATTTACATCTGCAAAAGGTTAAGCCGGGAATAACCTCCTGGGGGCAGGTTAAGTATGGTTATGCCGAGAGTGTGGACCAGATGGTAGAACGGTTAAAATACGATTTGTTATACCTCGAGAATATGTCGCTGCTGGTCGACCTTCGAATAATCATATACACGTTAATTACCGTTTTTCGGGGACGGGGAATATAGTTACCCCAAGGGAATTACTTCGATTGGTTGGTATATTGGCCCTTTCCTGTCGAAATTGATTGGGAGTCTATCGACTGCGCAGGGTTTTTCAATTTTTTTTTCAAATTGTGAAATCAAATTACTAGCCAACTGGTCGATGTGTTAGTTCTGTGGTTCCACCCATTTTACGCTACTCGGGCTGAATCGCCTCTTACATAGAAGTAAAAGTTTTTCTAACTCCTTAGTCGGTTCTATCTTTACCGCAGCAAAGGTTCGTAACATATTGTTTCGTTAATTGAAAAGGAGATTGTCGGAGCGATGTAGCTAGAGTTGACCGCTCTCCATCAGTAGGATTAGTTTGTCAATGGTTTTGTCCTCACCTTCTTTGTCGAATTTTGTTTTTAGGTTCGAACCAACCACTCTAGCCATGGTTTGCCAAAAGAAGGCGCTGAATGGACCTTTTAGTTCTCTAACCAAATCGTAAGATGTCTCTCCTGTTTGCCGGTCGATAAGTTTAACCAATAGTTTTCCTTGCGAAATAGTGAGTCTGCGAAGTGGCCCCTCGAATTCGGTCTTCATTTCGGCTTCTACCTTCTTTATGTATGCCTTCTTCTCCCGATCCGTTTTAATTCGCGTAAACTCTTGGTTCATATCGTAAAGTTTTTGCCTTGCAATTTGGGCATAGGGATATACCTTCTTTATGTTATACACTAACTTTTGGTAGCGGCGATAGTCTGCTTGATTCTTGAATTTTGCAGGTGGGAATATGTAAATCTCTTTTAATGGGATATAGGGAAGCGTTTCGCCATCAACTACCATTGTAGGCACCATATAGCCCAAAATGGTATCGTTGTTTGTTTGGCAAAACGTATCACTTTGCCAAAGTAGGCAAAGTATAGCAATGCTTAATATTTTCAAATAATTTTTCACGCTACTATATTTCGTATTACTTAATGGTGCATATATTGAAACGAGTTTTGATTCGAAAAGTTATTCGAATTCAACTACAAATTTAGCATAGAAGGTGAACCTTTGTTCACAAATGCCGTTTTCATTTTAAACTTTTTATGAAACGGGCAGATGCAGTGCACTTCAACAAAGAGGTATTACATTTAGATTGTTTTCGGTAAGGATTCTATCTCTAGTAGTTCAAACTTTATATCTTTACGCAAAAGGAATTTATGGATAAAAACAACAGGAAATATAGCAATAAGGAGATTACCTTATATTGGCAGCCTTCGGAGTGCATTCATGCTTCCACTTGCTACACGCAACTTATTTCCGTTTTCAACCCAAGGAATCGTCCGTGGGTAGATATGGATGGGGCCTCTACCGAGCGTATTATTCACATTATAAACGAGTGTCCTACACGTGCCCTTACATTTAAGTGGAACGATGAGGCGAAGAATGAAAACGAATCGTCCGAAAAGTTGGTAAGCGAGGCGGAGGAAGATGCCGTTCCTGAATTTAAGCAGAACGAACCGATAAAAATACAGGTCATGAAGAATGGACCACTGGTAATTTCTGGTCATTTTAAAGTATATGGTTCAAAGGGGGTGGAACTTAAAAGTATGCAAATGATCTCAATTTGTAGGTGTGGTCAGTCGGCAAATCCTCCTTTTTGTGATGGAACCCATTTTAAATTAGGTTTTATTGGATAGTCTTATGGAAGAGAAGAAAGGTAAAGATATTTCGGCCGAGATTAAAGTACCTGGTCACGGGCCCATTAAGGTTTACGGAAATTTTGAAGTTTTTTGTGACGGGAAGAAACTTGCCATCGATGGCGATTCGGTTGAATTTTGTGGCTGCGGTCAATCGAAGGATATGCCATTTTGCGACGGCACACACAAGAGAGTAACGAGGGAATAGTTGCAGTGAATTGTGACCAGATGGTTCTAGTCACAATTCAATCAACACTTTTTTATCTTTTAAGTAGAATTGAATCCTCAATAACCCAGCCCCAGACCTCTGACATTGTTAATCCCATTTGCCTTACCTGTTGTGGTATGATGCTGTTTTTGCTCATGCCAGGCGTTGTATTTACCTCCAGTAGGTAAAGATTGTTGTTGCTATAAATGAAATCGACTCGAACAATTCCCTTGCAGCCGAACCAGTCGTATAGCATGGATGCTGAATTTTGAACAAGTTCGGTTACTTCTGGGGAGATTCGTGCAGGGGTTATTTCATCGCACATACCTGGGGTATACTTCGCTTCGTAATCGAAAAACTCCTTCTTGCTGGCAATTTCGGTTACGGGCATTACTAGGTTGTGCGCTTTCGATTTATATACTCCACAGGTAAGTTCTATCCCTTGGATGAACTCCTCAATGAGTACTTCGTTATCTTCTGCAAATCCATCGACCAGTGCTTGCGGCAGCATATCAACGGATTTCACTTTGGTTACCCCGAAGCTACTACCGCCTTGGTTTGGTTTTACAAAGCAGGGAAGTCCTACAGCGTTAATTACCTCATTGGCATCAATCGTCACATTTTTCCGAGCCAAATAGTGACGAGCAAGGTGAATGTTCGTTTCCCTTGCAAAGGTTTTCGTGGCAAACTTATTAAAGGTAATAGCGCTAGTTCCGACACCACAGGTAGTATAAGGAATTCCGATAAGTTCAAAATAGGACTGAAGAATTCCATTTTCACCGGGCGTTCCATGAATTGCAATTAATGCACAATCGAAGGTCAGTTTATGGCCATCGAGCCTTAAACTAAAGTCGTTTTTATCAATGTGATGCTCGTTACCCACTGCGTCGGTCATAGTCCAAGTAGACCCCTTTACCGCAATGGTATAGGCTGCGTATTTTTCAGGGTCAATTACTTCACAGATTTGGGCTGCACTTTGCACGGAGATCACCCATTCCGATGAATCACCGCCTGCTAGAATTGCTATGTTTTTGATCATAACTGTTTTTTTAATTCAACAGTAATAGCTACCTATTGGCTCTGTTGAGAATATGGTGCTGCTGTTGATAAATTTTCGGGTGCGAAAGTTATTAAAAAAAGCTGGTCAATGCCAGCTTTTTTTTCTTATCGTTACCGTTTGTTTAAGTCCGTTTGATGAAGGGCTACTCTTCGGAGGAGGTGTCTCTTGTGGCTACATATACTCTCCATTTTTCAATAACCTCTTGCATGTCCGAGGTTATTTCGGAATCGAATAGAAGTTCTTCTTTGGTGGTAGGATGCACAAAACCAAGGGTTTTGGCATGAAGGGCTTGTCTTGGCATTATTTTAAAACAGTTTTGAATAAACTGTTTATATTTGGTAAAGGTAGTTCCTTTACGAATCTCATTACCCCCGTATTTTTCGTCATTGAAGAGTGGATGCCCAATGTGCTGGAAGTGTGCACGTATTTGATGAGTTCTTCCGGTTTCAAGGGTGCATTCCACGAGGTTTACATAGCCAAAACGCTCTAAAACGCGAAAGTGGGTTACGGCGTGCTTGCCTTGACTCCCGTCGGGAAACACATCCATTTTCTGGCGATCGTATATGCACCGGCCAACGTTTCCGGTAATTGTTCCTGCATCTTCAGCCAAATTACCCCAAACTAAGGCAATGTAGGTTCTTTTTGAGGTATGGTTGAAGAACTGATTTGCCAACATACTGTGAGCTAGTTCGTTTTTTGCAATAACGAGCAGTCCGGATGTGTTTTTATCTATACGATGTACCAATCCGGGTCTTACCTCGCCATTACGGTGGGTGGGCAGGTCCTTGAAGTGGTATACCAGCGCATTTACCAGTGTTCCATTCCAGTTCCCATGACCGGGGTGAACAACCATGCCCGCAGGTTTATTCACCACTAGGAGTTGATCGTCCTCGTAGATAATATTTAATGGGATGTTCTCAGGGATAATCTCCGTGTCCCTTGGGGGATATGGCATTACGATGGAAACCTGATCGAGTGGCTTAACTTTATAGTTGGATTTAACCGCCATACCATTCACCAGAATGTTTCCTGCATCAGCAGCATTTTGGATGCGGTTACGCGATACGCCTTCTATTTTCTGCGTCAGAAATTTATCAATGCGCAGCTGCGATTGTCCCTTGTCAATTTTAAATCCGTAGTGCTCGTAGAGTTCCTGCTGCTCTTCATTTTCTTCGTCGAGGAGGTCGTCAATTACTGGTTCGTCTGCCATGCTTAATTAGCGAGAAATAATGAGTTTTTTTGTTTCTGTTTTGCCTCTTTGGTTGGTAATCCTCACTAGGTAAATCCCGGAAGGCAAACCGGATACATCTACTTGTTGATTATAATGAACTTGCATTAAAACCCTTCCGGTAAGGTCATACAGTTGTGCATATCCGTTTTGATCTTGGTCGGCGATTTCGAGCGTTATAGTATTGGAGGCCGGATTTGGGTAAAGTTTGGTTGTTTCCGAAAAAGGTTCACTTGGAATATCAGTAGTAGTGGGACCATTGTCGCGTCCAAAAACTGGGCGCAGCATCAATGTTCCTTCAATGCCCGATTTCAGCCAACCCCCTTGTAAATTGTAGAATAGTTTATCGTTGTTGATGTTGTTCCTGTCAAAACCCACATTCAGCATGTCTGGCATAACTTGTTCCCATCCAATAAAAAAAGGACCATCTAATTCAATTGGGGTTTTAAGTTTTATGTAGACAAACTTATTTAGTTCTTTTGAGTAAATCGGTTTTTCGTCAATTTGACTATAAATGATTTCTCCGGGCAATCCATTATTGTTTTTCCAAACGGTTAGATAAAATCGTAGAGATTCAGTTGAATTGCTATTGGTTCGATTAAAATAGACATATATTCCTCTGAGTGTGTCTTTTACAAAGCAATTGAATTTCATTGCGACTAGAGCCCCTTCGGAGCCTTCTCCAAAAATACCGTATCCATTCTCGGCACTCCCGTCGTCGTAGGCGTAGTAATTCTTAAATAGTTGATTTCTACTGATGGTGTCGTTCCACATAAATGGCTTGCGAGCCGGGTCAACAGCCGTTTCAAACGTGAGGTAGGCTTTTAGATTAAACTCTGCGGAATCCTCCGATGGAGAGGTATAGTTATAGTTGTATAGAATCTCGTAATCTAAAGTAGATAGAGGTGTAATGTTCTCGGCTCCACCGGTAAACCGTGAGTGAATTTGAGTTAGTGTGTTGGTGATATCGAAATCTCGGGTAACATTAAGTGTATTTATTGGATCTTGATTGTAATAGGTAACCCACAGTGAGGCTGGGTTGGGAGAGAGGATATCACGAACCGCCGGAGTAAAATGTTTCCAGGGTAATGATTCGTAGCCAAGCAACATTGAGCCAATCGGTTTGGAGAAGCCAACATCCTTTATTGCCGTATCGGATTCATTTCTGCCACTATTCAGATATACCATATCAATGTTCCACTGGTCCGCATTGGCCTTTAATCCGGGAACATAGTCGTTATTGGTGAGCGAACCTTGGTTGTAGAACTGAATCCGAAAGCTGTCCGTTAGAAACTCGCTTTTATTTATCTGAATAATTACATTATGAAATGTTGTATCAATACTACTACTCAGTGTTTTTGGTTCTGAGGTTAAATAGTTGTACTCTTTTATTGTTCTATTCTCTACGCATGCAGACCAACCTCTAATCCACTTTTTGAAGCTGGAAGAATAAAGTTGAAGCACTAGGGAATCCTCTTTTTCGGGCATATCACCATTTCCACCGGGTTGGTATTGAAAACTCAAGTAAATAGAATTATCCCCTGGATACTTTAGGTTAATGTAGTGAGAGGTTAATGAGTCGGCAATAAAAGGGGTTACGGTTGCGTTTGTGTGTAACTTGCCATCTGAACTCAGTAAATCGAGGGTAGCCACGCCTATGCTAAATGGATTTTTCCCATAAGTAAGACTTACATCCACGGGGCCATCAGCCCATAGCATAGGATTTGGAGCATTACCTGGTTTTGCAAAATCATCGAAAAAAGGAATTTCGAGGTAAGGATCTCCGCTGCGTGAACTTTTGGCTAGTCGCAATCCGCTGATGTTTTGCCGAGGTTCTTCGGATAATCCAATGAGGTACTCTTGCCCCAGCAGGTTAAGCGTGGTGGCTGATAGTATCAGTGCAAGAAAAGCCTTTTTACCCAAATCCATATCCATTAATTATTTGATAACCAAATGTGTTAATTAAAAATTTGCATTTAGGTCTTCGTCTTCAGTGCTATCTTTTGGAGCAGCATCGTTGGTCTTGATCGCTCCTTCGGTTGATATTCTCGAATTGTTTATTGTTAGCCAGATACTGACTTTAGACCCAAATAAGAAGGAAGGGGAGGAGGTTGCGGTAGGATATTGATTATACACCTTTGCATTTAAGCTATCGGTATAGTTCTTTACCGATTCGTCGTATTTCACCGTTCCTATGTTTAGTGACGATTCAAAAATGCGACTCTGGGCCTCTTCTGTTGATTGACCAATCAGCAAGGGTACCCCTGTCTGAGGATTACTACCCAAGCCTAGAACTAGTTCCACTTTTGAGCCACGAGGCACCTTGGTTCCAGGCCTAACCGAAATACCTTTTATTTTTTGGGTTAAAACGCTGTTAGCCGCAATATCGGGTGCATAGGATAGTTTGGAGATACGTAGTCCCTGCTGTTCAAGGATGGCCTTTGCCTGTCGGTTCGAGAGGTCAATCAGGTTGGGCATCGGTACCATAACTGGAATAACTGCATTTATGGTAAGGAAAATCCTTCTTTTCGACTTAACATCTGTCTCTGGCTTAGGGTTTTGATCCACGATTACCCCTCGAGTGCGGTTGTCAATATACACCGAGTCCGATACGGTAAGGCGAAAATCGCCGCGGTTAGTCAGTTCGTTGGCTTGCTCTACAGTAAGGCCCGAAAGATTTGGTACAGGGTAGGTTCTTCCATGACGAGTGAAAATATTTAAGACAATAATAGTGAGCAGTAGCAGGATTATTATTCCTGCAAACGCATAAAGAACGTTCTTAACATAAAAGTTCTCAAGTGCTGCCTTTGCCGATTTTTTAATATATTCTTTGAAATCCATAGTCTGTTTTTTTGAAAACGATAGTAGTGCAAAAATAGTATTAAGGATTAGAGGACGTTGTAAAGTCCGTCTCTTTCTTTTGGTATTTTTTTTGATTTGAGAATAATCTCTCCTACCATCGACGAGTATGGTTTGCTATCGGAAAGGGTTTGGGTATAAACCTTGTTGCCCTGATTTACCGCACCTTCAATGCAGTTTATTCCAAAAGAGAGGGTCAAACTAAGGTTCGAGGCTTTCAGCATTGGCGCAAAGGCTACTTGGTGTTGAAAATTATCCAGAAAAATTCTGGCTACAGAAAAATTTCTTAAATCCTCCACGAGGGGGGCTTCTCCCAAGGATGAAAGCCTATTGTTCTCTTTTTTATACTTAAATGAGGTGAACGATAGGAATCCATGCGTTCTATCCTGCAGGGTTCTAAGGCGACTCATATGGTCCACTCGGTGTTTGTAGCTTTCAATATGTCCGTAAAGCATCGATGCATTCGAACGAATGCCTGAGTTATGGAGCGATTCATGAAAGTCAATCCACTCCTCTGGTTTAATCTTTTCGGGGCTTATTTTTTCTCTGATCTCATTACTGAATATTTCGGCACCGCCACCATTTACCGCGTTTACTCCTGCTAATTTCAGTTGGCTTATACCATTGTAAATAGAAACTTTCTCCTTCTTAAAGATGTAGGATAAATCTGTAGCGGAGAAGGCCCGAATAAATGCTTTTGGAAAGGTTCTACGCACTAATGCAACTATCTCTTTGTAATAGTTTAGGGTGTGATCGGGATGGCAGGCGCTGGAAATAACTATTTCAGAGTAGTTTTTGTCGCCACCTCGCGTTTGAAGTAATTCCTTTAGGTTTTTAGTTGACAACGCAAAAGCGGATGTGTCATTCAACTTTTGGCAATAGGTGCAGAAGGGGCACGAGTATACACACACATTCGATAAGTCGATATGCAGGCTCTGTCCATGCAGAACGTTATGTCCATTTTTACTCTGGTTGGCAGCGTCAGCCAAGAACGAAAGCATACCGATATCGGCACTTTGGTAAAGGAGGATACCTTCGTCTTCGTTTATCCTTTGGCCTAACAGAATCTTTTCAATGATTCTTTTAAGCGCAGGGGCAACCACCTTGTCTTCCTTAAAAATATTGAAGAGGTTTAGGTTCATTGAGCCAGATTGATTCTTGTGCCTGTTGTATGGCTAAAGATACAACTTTCGATCTAAAATGCTTTAGAGAGTTTGAAAATAGCCATTTGCACCATTGTTTTTGAGGAATAACTCCTTGGAATAGGCATAAAAAAAAAGTAAAGGTAGCAACCTTTACTTTTCCATTTATCTTAGTTGAATCCTTAGGCCTTGTGCTTAGGCTCATCAGAAACTGTAAGTTTATGTCTGCCTTTTGCTCTTCTAGACGCAAGCACTCTTCTCCCGTTATGGGTGGACATCCTTTCTCTGAAACCGTGCTTGTTTTTTCTTTTCCTCTTCGATGGTTGGTAAGTCCTTTTCATTGGGGGTAATGTTTTTCTATCGTTAAACTGTTTTTATTCTTCTTTTCGGGTTCGCAAAGGTAAACTTTTTTTCTTTAAAGCAAAAAAACTTTTTGTTTTTTACATTCTTATTTTTCACTTTATAAGTGGCTAACGCTGAACATAAACTACCTTCTTCGTTTCAAAGTAGGGGTCAGCAAAGAAACTACTAATTTCAAAAACATCAATAGGATCATGGATTCCTTTGAGTTCTGCTTTTAAATCGCCACCTTTTAAATAGAGAATACCGTTGGGTAAGGAATTTTTACCTCCTGGTGTTATTTTTTTCCAAATCCACGCTTTAAATTCAGGAAGTTGAGCAACGGCACGGCTTACCACAAAGTCGACATTTCCGGTAATTTCTTCGGCTCTGCCTTTTACTGCCTTTGTGTTGGTAAGTTTCAGTTCGGTGATGATATTGTCCACCACCATTATTTTCTTAGCAATCGAATCTACCAAGGTAAATTCGCATTCTGGGAATAGTATGGCCAGCGGAATACCTGGAAATCCACCACCGGTGCCAACGTCAAGTATTTTTGTTCCCGGTCTGAATTGCAGCACCTTTCCAATGGCTAAGGAGTGTAGAATATGGCGGGTGTAGAGGAATTCAAAATCTTTTCGAGAAATAAGGTTTATTTTGCTATTCCAGTCAAGGTAAAGGGGCCAAAGTTGTGTAAACCGATCTCGTTGAAGCTGAGTGAGGTCGGGGAAATAGCGGATAATTTCTTCCATCGTTATGGTTTATGCTGGCTGTTTTTTAAAATATTGTAGAGCAACTCTCTTGCTCGAAATAGTTGAGCTTTAACAGTACCCAGCGGTAAGTCTAGCTCATCGGCAATCTCTTCGTATGAGTATTCCTTGAAATACCTCAATTCGATGAGCGTTCGGTAGCGGGGCTTTAGGCGTGCCACTAAACTTTGAACCAGCAAAACATTTTGCTCCTTAATTAAGGTCTCTTCTGGGTCTAGTGTGTTGCTCTGAATAGTGGTGGGCATTGGAACCGGGTTGTTTGCATCTTGCGGTTGATCAATGCTTACTAAGTTTGCCTTCTTCTTGCGAATAAAATCAATGCAGTTGTTGGTTGCAATCTTGAATAGCCAAGTGCTAAAGGCATAGTTTGGCGTATACTGGTGCAGGTTTTTAAAAGCCTTTCCAAATGCCTCGATAGTGAGGTCTTCTGCATCACTTTTATTGTTAACCATCTTCAGGAGTAGAAAGTATATAGCATCCTTATACCGATCCATTAAATCGGAATAGGCACGCTGACTCCCTCCTATAGCTTGGTTCACAAGTTCGAAGTCGTACTTTGCTTTTTCTGACAGGTTTGACGCTAATTCCATTTTGGGCTAAATGTTTTCTTCAATCCGAGAAACGCATATAGAAAAGGAGAAGCAAAATCATATGCCAGCGAATATAGAAATAAATTCTTTTCCAACAACCGATTTTGGGCTACTTTAAATATAATTGCCTGAATTATGAATCGCAATACGAGCGCTCCGGTGCCTACCCAGATTAATGGTGTAAAGGCTATGAGAAAGATTGCAGTAGCAAAAAGTAAAACTCTCGTTATGGGTTCCATCCATATTAGTGTTTTGATACCCTTCTTATATCGCGAAGAGGTAACAGAGTGGCGTAGCTTTTGCCACGTCCAAGCGTTAAAATTCGAGACTTGTTCGCTATGCGTGATGGTTTGCGGGCGATATTCGACGAGGGTGTTTTTCCCATTTGCAACTTCACTTACAAATAGATCATCATCGCCCGATGGAAGTTGGTAGTGTGAAGCGAATCCTCGGTTTGCAAAAAAGGTGGATTTCCGGTAGGCTAAATTTCGGCCAACGCCCATGTAGGGGATACCGGCAAGTGCGAAACTCAAGTATTGCAATCCTATAAAGAAGGTGTCGCAGCGCACCAATTTATCGAGTGCACCTTTTTTAGGCTTATACGCTCCATAGCCAATGGTTACGTTGCATGTGGGAATGAAGTTTTCCTGCATAAGGTGCAGCCAACTAGTGGAGTTGGGGTAGCAGTCGGCATCTGTAAGTAGCAGGAATTCATGCTGGGCCGCCTTTATCCCAATGGTTAATGCGAGTTTTTTTCCGTGGGTGAATTTTTCGTCGACTTTAACGGTGGTAACCCGAAGGTTGTTGTATTGCTTTTGAAAATTGCTTAAGATATCGGCTGTACCATCTTCGGAACAGTCATTAACCACCACTACTTCGTATTCGGGGTAAGCTTGCTCCATTATTAGGGGGAGATTCTTACGTAGGTTCTCCTCCTCATTTCGGGCACAAATAACGATCGAAACGGGTTCCTGGTCGGGGCGTGAGTGCTGTGGCTGGCGCTTTACAGCAACTCTTGCGTAGAAAAAAAGGTAATAAAATAGTTGAATGAATAGAGTCGCGGCAAGAGTGATTAGTATAAATATTTGATATAATGGCAATTGAAGTAGAAGTTGTTCCACGTTTCGAGAATTAAAATTCACAGCAATTTTATCAAAGTTTTTCGGCATTACCAAAGGCTTCACCTTTCTTTCGTTTCAGAATCGGCCATTTTATCTGTTTTAAGTAAAGTTTAGGGGATATAGTTTTGTTGATTGAGGTTACATGTGAGTTTTGTTTTAAGCGTGAATCGGGTACGAAATTGACAGTGGGGGCAATCTTATGGCTTATATTGAGTATCTTTGCTCCTCTTTTTTTGCTGAAGAACTTTCGTTAAAGTTCGTGATTAATAAACCAAAGGACATCGGCACGCTGGATATGGTATCAAAAAGGCATATCCAGTAATTGCGCGAATGATCCGATTACAATGTAAGGAAATTAAATTGCATGAAATTTACCCTATTAAAAACGGATAAGGAGTGTAAAGCTCGCAGGGGGCGGCTTGAAACAGATCATGGCACCATTGAAACCCCAATATTTATGCCTGTTGGAACTGCAGGAACTGTTAAAGGTGTGCTCCAGCGGGATGTAAAGACCGAGGTAAAGGCCGAGATCATTCTTGGAAACACGTATCATCTTTATTTGAGACCGGGGCTTGATGTGCTGGAGAAGGCAGGTGGCTTACATAAATTTATGGCTTGGGATATGCCAATACTTACAGATAGTGGTGGCTTTCAGGTGTTCTCACTTGCCCACAATCGAAAGTTGAATACCAATGGCTGTGAATTCCGCTCCCATATCGATGGGTCAAAACACCTTTTTACACCCGAAAATGTAGTAGATATTCAGCGGAAAATTGGGGCGGATATAATAATGGCCTTCGACGAGTGTCCTCCGGGAACAGCAGACTTTGCTTATGCTGCAAAATCGTTGGATATTACCCAGCAATGGCTCGAAAGGGGCTTAAAACACTTTGATAGTACTGATCCAAAATACGGTTACTCCCAAACATTTTTCCCCATTGTTCAAGGTTGTGTTTACCCGGATCTGCGGCGTAAAGCGGCCGAGGGAGCGGCTAAGTTTTACCGTGAGGGCTATGCAATTGGTGGCCTTTCGGTAGGCGAGCCAGAAGAGGTTATGTACGAAATGATTGAGGTGGTAGAGCCTATCCTTCCAAGCGATAGACCCCGATATCTTATGGGTGTGGGAACTCCCGCTAACATCCTTGAGGCTATTGCCCGCGGTGTTGACATGTTCGACTGTGTAATGCCTACCCGAAATGGCCGAAACGGAATGCTTTTTACACGAGAGGGAATAATAAATATTAAAAATCTCAGGTGGAAAGATGATTTTTCTCCCATCGATCCAGATGGCACAAACTATGTGGATACAACCTTTTCCAAAGCCTATCTTCGCCATCTTTTTGTTGCAAATGAGATGTTAGGACCACAGTTGGCTAGTATCCATAATCTTTCTTTTTATCTTTGGCTTGTGAATGAGGCACGTCTTAAGATCGAGGAGGGCACCTTTTTGTCTTGGAAAAACATGATGATTAAAAAACTAACCACCCGGTTATGAAAGTTCTTGGTTTTAAACTTATTGATAAGTACATTATTCTTAAATTCATAGGTACTTATTTTTATGCAATTGCGTTGATAATAAGCATTGCTGTAATATTTGACGTAGCCGAGAAAATTGATGATTTTATGGAAAAGGAGGCACCCCTCAGGGCTATTCTTTTTGATTACTATCTGAACTTTATTCCATACTTTGCTAACCTTTTCAGCGCATTATTTACCTTCATTGCGGTAATCTTCTTTACGTCTCGAATGGCATACAATACTGAAATTGTTGCTATCCTTTCGAGTGGGGTTAGTTTCAAACGCTTAATGTATCCTTATTTTATAGGCGCGTTTATTATAGCATTACTCACATTGCTGCTCAACCTTTTCGTAATTCCACCCGCCAATCGGGTAAAGTTGGAGTTTGAGGCCCTCTACATTAAGAATCCCTACGTGAATGCCAGTCAGGATATTCATAGGCAAATAATGCCTGGGGTTTTTCTATACGTTGAATCTTATAGTGCAGCGAACCAAATTGCCTATAAATTTTCGTTGGAAAAGTTCGTTGATGGTGAGCTAAAATCGAAATTAATTACCGATTATGCCCGATGGGATACGGTTAAGAATAAGTGGGTGCTTTATAATTACTATGAGCGCGACATCCGTGCCGAGGGCGAGGTAATTACCTCTGGATGGGAAAAGGATACTACTGTTGACATTACGGGAAAAGATTTCTCTCGAAGGACGGATGAGATTGCAGCCATGAATTATTTTGAACTCAATAATCATATAGCTCAGCAGCGCATGCAAGGGGCTGACAATATGGAAGAGATACTCGTTGAAAAGCATAGGCGGTTTGCCGACCCTTTCTCAACATTTATTCTGACCTTAATTGGGGTGTCTCTTTCTTCACGTAAGGTTAGAGGAGGAATTGGGCTACATATTGGTATGGGATTACTTTTGAGCTTTTCTTACATATTGTTTATGCGATTCTCCATGATGTTTGCTATTGGAGGCGGCCTCGATCCATTGTTGGCCGTTTGGTTACCCAACATCCTATTTATGGGAGTGGGGATTGTTCTCTATCGCATGGCTCCAAAGTAGTTTGATACCGAAAATACTTTATTTTCACGAAGTCTTTTTAGTGCTGAATAACAAATGAATATGTTTTTTTTTCTGAATTAACACTCCCGTTTTGGCAATTATTCCCCTTGGTTTTTGTAACCTTGCGTTTGGATTTAACTTGCCATTGAAGTTGTTTTTTCGGTAAGTAAGTATTAACCAATACATTTTTGTATGCCACAGAACAAAAAAATTCTCGAGCTTCAAAAGAAAAAAGAGGGAATTCTTCAGGGTGGCGGTGAGCAGGCCATTGCAAAGCAAGTTGCGATGGGTAAAATGACCGCACGCGAAAGAATTTTAACCCTGCTCGATGAGGATTCGTTCCATGAGTATGACCTATTTGTTGAGCACGATGCCCGCGATTTCGGAATGGACACTAAAGTCCTTGCCGGTGACGGTGTAATTATTGGTACGGGTAACATTTATGGATCTCCGGTTGCTATTTTTGCTCAAGACTTTACAGTTGCTGGAGGCTCTCTAGGCCTCATGCATGCACGTAAAATCACCAAAATAATGGACTATGCGCTCACTATGCGCATTCCGCTTATTGGTATCAACGACTCTGGTGGTGCTCGTATTCAAGAAGGCGTTAACTCACTGGCGGGATACGGCGAGATCTTCTTCCGTAACACGATTGCCAGTGGCGTTATTCCTCAGATTTCTGTTATTCTTGGTCCATGTGCTGGCGGAGCCGTTTACTCTCCTGCTCTTACCGACTTCGTATTCGTTGTGGAAAACATCTCAAAAATGTTTATCACTGGTCCTGAAGTTATTAAAACGGTGCTTGGTGAGGATATCTCCATGGAAGAACTCGGCGGCGCTCGTGTTCACAGTGAGATTTCTGGAAATGCCCACTTCTTCTCCACTAGCGAAACCGAGTGTTTCGATCAAATCAAGAAGCTCATTACGTTCATTCCTTGGAATAACAAGCGTAAAGCTCTTCGCTTTGAACCAAAGTTGCCTAAACCTGAATATCGCATAAACGAAATAGTTCCGGAAAACCCCGCAAACCCTTACGATGTTCGTAATGTTATTCGTGCTTTGGTTGACGATTCTGACTTCTTTGAAGTAATGGAACTCTTTGCGCAGAATATTGTGATTGGATTTGGACGTTTAAATGGCGATACTATTGGTTTTGTAGCCAACCAACCGCTATATCTGGCTGGTGTTCTCGACTGCGATTCGTCTGATAAGGCTGCCCGATTTGTCCGTTTTTGCGACGCCTTTAACATTCCAATCGTAACCCTTGAAGACCTTCCGGGTTACCTTCCTGGTGCCGATCAGGAGCATGCTGGTGTTATTCGACATGGTGCAAAACTGCTCTATGCCTTTAGCGAAGCTACCGTGCCTAAAATTAATGTGATTTTGCGCAAGGCTTATGGGGGAGGTTATATTGCCATGAACTCTCGTCACCTTCGTGCCGACTTTGTTTTTGCTTGGCCAGGTGCCGAGATTGCCGTTATGGGACCTGAGGGTGCTGCAAATATTATTTTCCGCAAGGAGATAATGGAAGCAGCCGATCCGGATAAAATGCGCCAACAAAAAATTAAAGAGTACAAGGATAAGTTCTCGAATCCATACGTAGCTGCTGCTAAGGGTTATATCGACTCAGTGATAGAACCCGAAGAAACTCGTCGTTTCTTACTCCACGCTATTGAGGTTTCAATTAACAAGGTGGTAAACCGTCCCGATAAGAAGCACGGAATTCCACCATTTTAAATCATTTGCGCTATGGAAAAAGCTAAAGTTAAAGTTGCAGATCCTTGTGCAAACCTAGATGAGTCTGGTAAAGCAAAGTGCACAACTATGGTGATTCAAGGAGGAGAATATAAAACCTTCTTAACCCGGAAGTTTGAAACTAAGAAACCTTTTATGCTACCTAATCCGAAGGAGATTAAGTCCTTCTTACCGGGTACCATTTTAGAGATTAAAGTTAAAACTGGGGCAAAAGTTAAGACTGGTGAAACACTTCTTGTTTTTGAAGCAATGAAGATGCACAATATGCTTAAGGCTCCATTCGATGGAACTATTAAGGCTATCCATGTTAAGGTTTCGGATAAAATACCCAACGGAGCCCTGCTTGTAGAATTCGCTTAATCTCACATTACCATAGAGGGCCGTTTTGTAATCGAAACGGCCCTTTTTTATAGGATTTGACTAAATGTAGTGTAATTAGGAAATAATTCTTGGGCCCCTATAAGGGGCTTTTCGAAAAGACCAAAAACGGAGGAGCCGCTTCCCGACATGGAAGCGTATATAGCTCCGTTGTTCAGTATTTCTTGTTTTAATTGGGCAACAACAGGGTGAGCCTGGAATACCGATTCCTCAAAGTCATTGGAAATTAATCCTTGCCAGCGATGCACTGGTTCTGCTATCAGACTTAGTAACGAGGTTTCGTGTTTTCTTGGTCTGACACAGGAATAGGCTTCTTTGGTGCTTACATGCACTCCCGGATTTACTAAAACCAGATGATACCCCTTGAGTGCTAATGATACAGGCTCTAAAATCTCACCCTTGCCCTGAGCAATGGCTGGGCGGTTGTCAATAAAGAAGGGGCAATCGCTTCCCAATAATCCTGCCATTTCCTTCAGTTTCCTTGTTGAAATGTTCGATTGAAATAGGGTAGTCAACATCTTCAAGGTAAATGCGGCATCGCTTGACCCGCCACCCAGTCCTGCGCCAAATGGAATTACTTTATGTAGATGAATGGAAACATTGCCACAACCAATATCCGCTTTAAACAGGTTGTATGCACGCATGCAAAGGTTCTCTTCTGCCGATGCGTCTACTACCAGTCCACTAAAAGAAATACTGGTAAAACTTGACGGGATTACCTCAATAATATCTCTTAAGCCAATCGGAATAAATATGGTTTCAATATTATGAAAGCCGTCGAGACGTTTCTCAACAACTCGTAGGCCAAGGTTTATTTTTGCATTGGGGAAGGCAATCATGGTATTTTTTCTCAAATGTAATATTTTGGAGTATATCTACCAACCGGTTCGTTCATTCAATGATCTGGCTCGATAAATGGTGATATATATCACCTTTGATAAATGGAAAATCCTGATGATTTTGTCGAAACCAGTGCGATTTCAGCCTATTTCAACACTTTGTAAAATATTAGAACACTATATTTAAAACGTTTGCGACTTGATTTTGTCCTTCGAATGTTGTATCTTGTCAATCCCCTGAATAATTAGGGTGATGTGATTTTTGCTTAGTGGATTTAATCGACAAATACATATAGGCCATGAAAAATGTTCCCAACCTGCTCCATCCAGAGGAAGTGCTCGCGATGTCTACTTTATTGCGCAAGCGTTTTGAGCGTGACAAAGCGGATTTTTTTCGGTTTTCAGATTGTTTTAATGTTGATTTCATTAAGCAACTTTCCGGCAGTATTGATGCAGCCCAAATGATGGCTGACGATAGACCAATAACAAATCGGCTGGAAAACCGAAATTCTGAAAAGCGGCTAGTCCTTGACAAACTTTCTGTTCATGTCTCCGATTTGTATGCACATATTTCCGAGAATGAACCCAGTACAAGTGCACATCTCGATTTAACGTTGTTAATAACCAGTATTAAGCAACGCAAAGTTGATGCAGTAATTACGCTCCTCCGGCGGCTGATTAGTAAGTTCGATAGCATGTCTGATGTTTCTCCCGAAGTGAGAAAATATGCAAGTGAAGTTTCTGTTCTCTTTGCTGATCTCACTTTTATTGAAATCGATACAATGAAACTCCAGCGGGAGAAGGAGTTGGTAGTTCGAGAGAACCAAACTTTAGTTAAGTCTTTGTGGCGAATGGTGGAGAGTATTTCCAACGCTGGGTTGTTGATTTATCGCCGATCGAACCCTAACAAGGCAAGAGAATACTCGCTTTCCGAGTTGAAGAGTAGTTTAAGCGAGGCTTCTCGTTCCTAATCAGTTGTTTTCTATTCTTGTTGGTTTTTTGATGGCCGTCGGAAACGACGGCCATTTTTTTTGCCGAAAAAGGATTTATCTTTCTACCTTCGCAAGGAAGGAATATGACTATGGCATTAAAGACAAATACCAGAAAACCAAAAGGAACCAGCGATGGTGAGAAGATGATTGCCTACGAAATGGGTAAAGTTCCCCCACAGGCAATCGATTTAGAAGAAGCAGTGCTTGGAGCAATAATGCTCGAGCGGGATGCCGTAATTACGGTAATGGATCTGCTTAAATCGGAGAGTTTTTACAAGGAAGCCCACCAAAAAATATTTCAAGCGGTTGCTAGTTTATCCACTCGACTAGAGCCTATTGATCTCTATACGGTAACGGAAGAGTTACGCAAGAATGGAGATCTTGATGAGGTTGGCGGACCGGTATACATTGCGCAACTTACCTCCAAGGTTGGTTCTGCAGCCCATATCGATTTTCACGCCAAGATTATCGCCCAAAAGTATATTCAACGGGAGCTTATCCGCATCTCTTCTGAGATTCAGAAGCGCTCTTTCGACGACGGCCCGGATGTAAGCGACCTGCTCGACTTTGCCGAGATGGAACTTTTTAAACTTGCTGAAGGAAACATCAAGAAAGAGGCTGCTCAAATCAATATTGTCGTGAAGGAGGCCTTAAAGATGCTTGAGGAAGCATCTAAACGGGAAGATGGATTAAGTGGTGTCCCTTCTGGCTTTACTGAGCTGGATCGATTAACCAACGGCTGGCAACCTTCCGACTTGCTTATTGTGGCGGCACGTCCGTCCATGGGTAAGACTGCCTTTGTGCTAAGTATGACCCGCAACATGGGTATTGATCATAAGCGTGGCGTGGCTTTTTTTTCACTTGAAATGTCATCGATACAGTTGGTAAATCGTCTCATCACGGGTGAGTCTGGCATTCCTTCGGAAAAACTTAGAACTGGGAGGTTAGATCCTCACGAGTGGACTCAGCTCGAGGTGAAAATTCGAGATTTAGTTGAAGCCCCTATTTTTATTGACGATACCCCATCTCTATCCATTTACGACTTTAGGGCCAAGTGTAGACGGTTAAAATCGCAGCACGACATTGGAATCGTAATTATCGACTACCTGCAGCTTATGACCGGGCCTATTGAAACCAAAGGTAATCGCGAGCAAGAGGTGTCCATGATCTCACGGTCGTTGAAAGCTATCGCAAAGGAGTTAAGCATTCCTATTATTGCGCTATCGCAGCTCAACCGTTCGGTGGAGACGCGAACAGGTTCAAAACGTCCTCAACTTTCCGACTTGCGTGAGTCGGGCGCTATTGAGCAAGATGCCGATATGGTTATGTTTATCCACCGCCCCGAGTATTATGGCTTCTTAGAAGATGAAGAGGGAAATTCACTGGTGGGGATGGCCGAAATTATCGTGGCCAAGCACCGTAATGGTGCTGTTGGTGATGTTCGGCTACGCTTTATTAAGGAACAAGCTAAATTTACCGATATAGAGGATTATAACCTAGTTCCATACACCAACGGTTTTGATTCACCATCTCAGGCTCCCTCAGCTGCTCTTCCCTCCGGAGCTATGACATTCCGTTCAAAAATGAATGACGATCATGACCCCATGGCGGGAGAGTTTAATATTGGGGCCAATACAGGGTTTAGCAATGAGGTGCCTTTTTAATGTGAATGGTGAACTGGCGTTAAGATAAAGATAGAATGATGTTGTTTGTTGTAATAACTTGTTATGTTGTGACTTCTATTGTTATTTGCTGAATTAATATCATAATGAAAGTAAGTTAGAAGATATGCTTCAACTCTAATAGGGATACAATCTCCCACGTAGGATGAAAGTTGTGCTTCTGTTTTTCCGGGTTGAAAAACACTTGCTTCATGCCAAAATTTGAAGCACCAACAATATCAATCTCAAGATCGTCGCCCACCATTATGCTGTTCTTTACTTTCGCTCCGGTCTTCTTAAGGGAGTATTCAAACGCTCCTGCTTCGGGTTTTTGATGACCAGCTTCTTCGGATGTTGTCATGTGCTGAATGAACGGTGTAATGCCTGCGTTATCTATCTTGAGACTCTGGGTTTCCAGAAAACCATTGGTGATAATGTGTAATCTGTAGTGCTTGCTCAAGTATAGTAGCGTTTCTATGGTTCCTGGAAAAAGATTGGTTTTTTGAGGACTTCTGGCAATATAGGCTTTATCGAACTGTTGTGCCAGCGCATTGTCAACTATACCTAGTTCTTTAAAGGTTAGTTGGAAACGTTTCCAGCGCAGCATCTCTTTTTTAATAGCACCTTTTTGGTATTCGCTCCAGAGTCGCTCGTTGTGCTTATGGTATATTTTTATGAACTCTTCGGCAGCCATATTGGTTCTTGAAGCTAGCAATTCGTAAAAAAGTTCTTCGAGGGTCTCGCGTGAGTTCATTTCGAAATCCCAAAGGGTTCTATCTAGATCAAAAAATATATGTCTTACAGTTAGTCTGTTGAGTAGTTTTTGTAGCATGTTTCTCTTTTTTGAGGAGCAAAGGTATGGGCTTTCGATGGAGTTTGCTGCATAATGGTTAAATTTGCACCAACGTAAATGCAAACAAATAGATAATGGCAGAAAAATTTTCCGATTTTGGCTTTGCAGCAGAAGTTCAGTCTGCGCTGGATTCAGTGGGTTTTGAACAACCAACCCCCATACAACAACAGGCCATTCCGGTGATTATGGAGGGAAAGGATTTGATTGCCTGCGCTCAAACAGGAACGGGAAAAACTGCTGCATTTGTTTTGCCGATCCTCGACAAGCTCGTGAAACGTACCGGTGAGTCGAAGGGAGTTAATACGCTCATACTAGTTCCTACCCGTGAGTTGGCCGTTCAAATTGATATGCAGTTGGAAGGATTCAGCTACTTCTGTCCAGTTTCGTCCCTCTCGGTATACGGTGGAGGAGATGGATCGGTATGGGAACAGCAGCGAACCGGCTTGAGCACTGGAGCCGACATCGTAGTTGCCACTCCGGGTCGCATGATGGCCCACATGGCTTTCCCATATGTAAATTTCGAGCACTTGGAACACCTTATCCTCGATGAGGCAGATAGAATGCTCGACATGGGATTCTATGAAGATATTATGGCTGTGGTAAAACAGCTTCCAGTAAAACGGCAAACGCTTCTCTTTTCGGCTACAATGCCCGATAAGATTCGGAAGCTTGCAAAGAAGATTCTGATTAAGCCGGAGGAGATAAACATTTCGGTTTCTAAACCTTCGGAAAATGTGCTTCAGGCCTGTTACCTCGTTGAGGATATGAAAAAACCTTCGTTGGTGAAGCGTTTGTTGGCCAACCGAGAGGCAATCAAGAGCGTGATTATTTTCTGCTCCACAAAGAGTAAGGTTAAGTTGCTCGAGCGTGAGTTGCGCGGGCTTGGAATGTCGGCCAAAGGCATTCATTCCGATTTGGAACAAAACGAGAGGGAAGAGGTATTGAGGTTGTTTCGCAGCCGTAGCTACCAAGTGTTAGTTGCTACCGACATTATTTCGCGAGGGATCGATATAGACCAGATTGATTTGGTGGTAAACTACGACGTCCCCCACGATTCAGAGGATTACGTCCACCGTATTGGACGGACCGCTCGTGCCGAGGCCGATGGTGTGGCTATTACCTTTGTGACAAAGTTGGAACAGCGGAACTTTAAAAAGATAGAGAGTTTTCTTGGACATCCAATTTACCAAATACCCCTACCTGCAGACCTGTAACGTGAACAAAAGCAGCTAATACACTGAAGATATTCTTCGATATTCCTACTGAAATTCTTTAATGCGATAGCAATAGAAAAGGCTGCCAATTGGCAGCCTTTCTTTATTCGTCCTCATCGGAATCGTTGCTATCGACCTCTTCCTCCCGCTTTGGCTTACCTGCCACCACCATCACAATTTCCCCTTTGGGTGCTTTCTTTTGGAAATGAAGCGCCAACTCGGGCAAGGTTCCCCTAACGGTTTCCTCAAACATCTTGGATATTTCGCGTGATACGGAACCCTTTCGAGTTTCTCCAAATGCGGCTGCAAGTTGGGTAAGGCTTTTTACCAAGCGGAATGGCGATTCGTAGAATATCATAGTTCTATCCTCCTCGGCCAGTTTCTCGATGCGCTTTTTTCGACCTTTCTTTTGGGGTAGAAATCCTTCGAAAACAAATCGGTCGCAAGGGAGCCCCGAGTTAACTAATGCTGGCACAAATGCAGTAGCACCAGGGAGACATTCAACTTCTATTCCTTGCTCGAGGCATGTCCTGACAAGCAAAAACCCTGGATCGGAAATTCCCGGTGTCCCTGCATCCGAAACGAGTACAACCATTTCCCCCGCAGCAATTCTATTTGCAACAAACTCGGCTGTCTGGTGCTCATTGAATTTATGGTGCGAATGCATTTTTCCTTCAATACCAAAATGCTTCAGCAAATGACCGGTTGTTCGGGTATCTTCGGCGAGGATCAAATTGGCCTCCTTTAATACGCGAAGCGCCCTTAGGGTAATATCTTCGAGGTTTCCAATAGGGGTTGGAACTAAAATAAGTTTTGCCATGGGCTATAATTACATAAATCTACGTTGAAGAATATCAATAAATTGGATGACAATGGGATCGTCGGCCTGCCAATCGAAATGCGCTCCAATGTGTATTAGGGCTTCTTCAATTGATCCCATTTGGTTAATGGTGATAATGGTGTTCTGAAAATGGGTATTGTCGTTATTAAAAAGTTCTCGGGTGTATTGAAATTTGTCGTTAATACCAAACGCTTTGGAGAGATCCTTAATCGGTTTTGCCTGCATTTTCGATGTTACATCTTGTCTATCTTTGTTTTCAGCCATAAAATCGCTCAGAAATCGCTTCCCTGATAAGAGTTTGTCACCAAGAATTTCTGTTTTTCTTGTGTGTTTATGCTCTTCTTCCTTAGTTATTTGTGGTTTGTTTGGCTCGACAACTGGATTCTTCCTTGTGTCTGATATCGTGATAATAGGCTCATCAACGGAACCATTCGACGACTGTTTGGGCTCGAGTGCTTGGGTTCTCTTTGCTATTAAAGGCTCCTCTGAGAGATTTTTTTTGTTTGCTTCGGTTGCAATGGTCGTATGAATAGTCTCCACTTTTTCGGGATAGATTGGTTGTGCTTTTCCTTGCGAGAAAAGCACTTTTTCGTAGCATAACTGCAACTTTCCGAGCAATATGGCAACCTCAATTGTCGGTTGATTTCCGGAGTGCTCCATCCTTTTGGCCACCGTGATGGCCTTCTCTAATTCTTCAATTACTTCAGTAAGGATAGTTTTTTGGCTCATCTGAAAAAAAATTAGTGTGCTTGTTGCTAGAAAATTTACTTTTGTAAAAGTAACTAATCTGCCTAAACTCTACGGGATGTTTTTGGAAAATTCAATTAGTAATGGTTGTCGGAGGGGATGGATTGAGGTCATTTGCGGCTCAATGTTTAGTGGAAAAACCGAGGAGTTGATCCGGCGGTTGAAACGCGCTAAGTTTGCAAATCAACGAGTTGAGATATTTAAGCCGCAATTAGACACTCGTTATTCCGAGTCGGAAGTTGTCTCGCATGATGCCAATTCTATTCACTCCACGCCAGTAACTTCTTCGGGTAATATCTCGCTGCTTGTTTCCGAGGTTGATGTTGTTGGAATTGACGAGGCTCAGTTTTTCGATCCTGGTATCGTGGATGTGTGTAATAATCTTGCAAGTCAAGGTATTAGAGTGATTGTTGCTGGGCTTGATATGGATTTCAGGGGAAACCCATTTGGTCCAATGCCTGCACTTATTGCTACAGCAGAGTATGTTACAAAGGTGCATGCCATTTGTATGCGCTGTGGAAATTTAGCACAATTTTCGCACCGAAAAACAGCTGGTGACAAGCTGGTAGTGTTAGGCGAAAAGGATACATACGAACCGCTCTGTCGAAGTTGCTTTGTAAATGTTACTGAGAAAAAGTAGATTATAAAAGATGGACGCAACTAAAATCACTGAAATAGCCAATGCTATTGGCGGAACTATTTACGGTGAAGCCAACCCATCGGTTGACTATGTTACTATTGATAGCCGTACTATAAACTCGGCTAAAGGGGCTCTTTTCTTTGCCATAAAAGGGACACACCAAGATGGGCATCGTTTTATTGCTAACCTATACGAGAAAGAGGTAAGAGCCTTTGTCGTTTCCGATATTCCTCACGATCTAGCAAAAATGGTGGGAGCGGTTTTTATTGTAGTTGAAGATACCCTCGATGCATTGCAGCGGTTGGCTGTGTGGTATCGTAAGCAATACCATATTCCTGTTATTGGAATTACCGGATCGAATGGAAAGACGATTGTCAAGGAGTGGTTATACCAGTTACTCCATGATGAGTTTCAGGTCGTTCGTAGTCCTCGCAGCTTCAATAGCCAAGTGGGTGTTCCTCTTTCTGTGCTCTTGCTTGAGCATAATGCACAACTGGCAATATTTGAGGCGGGAATTTCACTTTCCGGTGAAATGGAGCGCCTTCGGCCCATGATTGCCCCCGAAATAGGTATTATCACGAACTTGGGTCAAGCGCATCAGGAGAACTTCTCAACCATGGAGGAGAAGGTAAGGGAGAAGTTAATTTTATTTAAAAATTCAAAGGTTTTAATTTGTAGTGTCGATAACGATTTGGTATACAATGCAGCCTTAGCTGCGACAAAACTGACTGGTACACAGCTTTTCACTTGGTCTGAAAAGGGTGGAGAAGCCGATATTATTGTTGTTCGGAGGTCTTTAGGTAAAGGGGTTGAACTTCAAGTTACCTATGAAAAAAGACAACTTCAAATTCCCTTACCCTTTAGCGACGCCGCCTCCATCGAGAATTCCTTGCATTGCATTGCGCTACTGCTCTACCTTGGTCACGGCAATATTCTTGAACGTGGCTCAATGAGTAACTTGGCTCCAGTAGCCATGCGGATGGAACTGAAAGAGGCTGTAAACGGCAGTACGCTTATAAACGACAGCTACAATTCGGATATCAACTCTCTAACCATTGCCCTCGATTTCTTAAAGAACCAGGTGCAACACTCTGCTCGTACCCTCATTATTTCGGATATACTGCAAAGCGGTAAGGAAGAAGTTGCCCTTTATAGGGAGGTTTCTCGCCTAGCAGTCGCAAAAGGGGTCACTAAGGTAATAGGTATTGGCCCAGCTATATATAAGAACGAAAAACTATTTCCTCAACCAGCTGAGTTCTTCTTGACCACGGAGGCGTTTTTGGCCAGCGCCTCCAAGTCCGATTTTAGGGACGAGGCCATTCTGATAAAAGGTTCAAGAGATTTTGGGTTTGAGCGTATTTCTGCCTTTTTAGAGCGAAAGGTTCACACCACTGTTCTGGACATCAACCTCAATGCGATAATCCACAATCTCAACCATTTCAGGGGTCTACTCCACCCTGGAACGATGTTGATGGCCATGGTAAAGGCATTCTCCTACGGAAGTGGCTCATACGAAATTGCAAGCGTACTTCAGTTTCATCGGGTTAACTACCTTGCTGTTGCTTTTGCCGACGAAGGAGTTGCGCTACGTGAGGCAGGCATTACCATGCCCATCCTTGTTTTGAACCCCGAGGCTGGTAGCTTTGCAACAATGGTGGAGCATAAGCTGGAACCCGAAATATTTAACCTCACCTCCTTGACCGATTTCGCTCGCGAAGTTGAGCATTTGGGGATGCAGGACTATCCTATTCATATAAAGTTGGATACCGGGATGCATCGTCTTGGTTTCATTTCGGAACACCTTTCGGGTCTGATTACAGCCCTTAAATCTTCGCGTAGCATACTGGTAAAATCGGTTTTTGCCCATCTGGCTGGTGCGGATGAGGCCAAGCACGACGCATTTACCTTGGAACAGATTACAATATTTGAGAAGAACACCGCTCTTCTACGCCAAGAGTTGGGCTACGATTTCATCCGACACACCCTAAACTCTTCCGGTATTGAACGATTCCCTCAAGCTCAGTTCGATATGGTACGATTGGGTATTGGTCTCTACGGAATTAGCGCATTACCCAATAATCCATTGCGGGTTGTAAGCACGCTCAAAAGCACGATTGTTCAAATTAAAGATATTTCCCCAGACGAATCGGTGGGTTATGGGCGCAAGGGGCGGGTCGATAGGCCTTCCAGAATCGCCACCATACCTATTGGCTATGCTGATGGATTGAATCGGTTGCTCAGTAACGGCGTTGGTTCGTTCTTAATAAGAGGGCACCGGGTTCCCATTATTGGAAATATTTGTATGGACTTGTGCATGGTGGACATCACTGATGTAAAAGCAGAGGAGGGTGATGAGGTTATTATATTTGGGGAAACCCCGTCGATTACCGAAATGGCAGAAAAGTTAAATACTATCCCTTACGAAGTGCTCACTGGTATTTCACGGCGAGTGAAGCGAGTTTATTTTCAAGAATAACGATATGGAAGTAAAGATATCAGCGGTAATCCTTACCCTTAACGAGGAAAAAAATATTGAGCGATGCATAACCTCCGTTTTGGGTGTTGTCGATGATGTGGTTGTGGTTGATTCGTTCTCTACCGATCGGACTGAGGAGATTTGCTCGGCTATGGGAGTTCGGTTTGTAAAGCATAAGTTTGAGGGGTATGGTGCCCAAAAGGCATGGGCAATTCAGCAGGCTCTTTATCCTGTAATTCTATCCCTTGATGCAGATGAAGCATTGTCGGATGATTTACGCGCATCAGTTTTAGAGGCAAAGCATCATTGGGATGCAGATGGTTATTCATTCAATAGATTAACTAGTTATTGTGGCCAATGGATTAATCACTGCGGATGGTATCCTGATATTAAACTACGATTATGGGATAAGTATAAGGGTGATTGGTCCAGTGCGGTTGTGCACGAAAGTGTAGAAATGCAAGAAGGAGCTGTTGTTCGGCACTTAAAAGGTGATTTGCTTCATTATACAACAGAAAGTATACATCAGCATATGAGTGTATTATTGCAGTATGCAAGTATGTCTGCGATGAAGGCGCTCAAGGAGGGGAAAAGAAGTTCTTATTTTAAAATTTTGGTAAGCCCACGCGCCAAATTCGTTAAGTTGTATTTTATTAAGTTGGGGTTTCTGGATGGGTATTACGGATATGTAATTGCTAAAACGACTGCATTTTCTACTTATTTAAAGTATGTTTACATGTTGGATATACAGAGGCGAGAAATAAAAAATTAAATCAGAGTCCATCCAGTAAAATTAAATGTCTCTACTAATTATAACAAACCAATTTAGCATGAATTCAGAACAAGAAATTAAGTTTTCCATATTAATACCTTCATGGAATAACTTGCCGTATTTGAAAGTATGTATTGAAAGTATTCAAAAGAATTCGTTTTACAAGCATCAAATAATTGTACATGTAAACGACGGAAATGATGGAACGCTCGAATGGGTAAAAAGCATTGGGTTGAATTACTCCCATAGTAATGAGAATATAGGTATTTGTAAGGCTATGAATGAGGCTGCAGCACTGGCAAATACAGATTATATTCTTTATCTTAATGATGATATGTATGTTTGTCCCGATTGGGATAAGTGGATTTGGAATGAAGTTGTAGAGCAAGGGGATGAGTATTTCTACTTTTCTTCAACAATGATTGAACACTCTCAATCCTCTAGCAAATGCATCCTTTCGCCGTATGATTTTGGAAAGAGTGTACAAACCTTTCGCGAATCGGAACTGATAGCTGCATTGCCAAGCATTCCTTCTTCCGATTGGAATGGTGGAACTTGGCCTCCCAGTTTAATGCACCGAAAACTTTGGCATCTGATTGGTGGTTTTAGTATTGAGTTCTCTCCCGGAATGTATTCCGACCCCGATATCTCAATGAAGTTGTGGATGGCTGGTGTTCGTAATTTTAAAGGAATTGGAAAAAGTAAAGTGTATCATTTCATATCCAAAACTACCGGGAAAATTAAACGAAACAATGGAAGAGTTGAGTTTTTTAGAAAATGGGGAATTTCAAATTCTGCTTTTTATAGATTCTATCTTCAAATGGGAACGCCTGCATGTAAACTGGTTGAACCAAAGCATTCCTTTGCATTTCGAGTATCGAACTTCCGCGATAAACTTAAATTCATTGGTTACTCCATTAAAGGAGCGAAAAGTGTAATCGGATTGTAATAAGCTGTTTGTAAATTGAAGTTTTCAATTTTAACCCATATCGCTTATTCGTTCCAGCTTGTGGGCATCAAGGATCTTTACCTTTCGACCGTCGAGCGCAATTACGTTTTCCTGCGCAAAGCTCGACATCGTTCTAATGGCATTTGAGGTTGTCATGTTCGACAAGTTTGCGATGTCTTCTCGCGATAGGTATACTTTTAGTGTTGCACCATCATCTTCGTATCCATATGTATCCCGCAGGAAAATAAGCGATTCGGCAAGTCGGCCTCTGATGTGTTTTTGTGTGAGGGTTACCGTTCGATTATTGGAGAAGCCCAACTCTGTAGCTAACGATTTAAGAATGCTGAAGGTAAGCTGGTGATTATTGTGGAGTATGTCAAGCAGCACAGTTTTATCTATTACCGCTATTACGCAATCCTCAATGGCTTGGGCGGATGCAATATAATTTTCCTCTGCAAATAGGGCCCGGTACCCAATGATGCTTACCGGTTTTGCCATACGCACAATTTGCTCTCTACCACCAACACCTTCCTTAAAAAGTTTTATCTTTCCTTTGATAAGGCATACTAGGCCAGATGGCTTATCGCCTTCCTTGAAAATAATCTCATTTTTCTTATACTTCGAACTCGTGAAGGTCTCTTTTATTTTCTCTTTCTCAGGATCAGTAAGTTCCTGAAAGAGAGAGTATATTGATTCGAGGCAAACATTAGGATCTATATCGGAGTGTGCCATGTTTACTTAGGTAATTGTGTTTTACTCGTACAAAGGTATGCAATATTTTAAAATAAAAATGTTTTTTAGCATGATTCCTAACGTCTACATCGAGCACTTAGGAGCACTGTATCTTCTTGACCACATCTTTTAGATACATATCCCTCAATTGAGTATCACCTAAAAATACATGCATTCGTTGCGGGTTCTCTTACTCGTTAAAACATTACTCCTACACGAATTGAAACACCACTACTAATTGCATTGAAGTCAGACGATTTTAACACATCAATTACACCATTGGAGTATGTAACGCCGAGTTGTAAGGCTGCGCTACCACCCAACGAGTATTCTGCGCCAGCACCAATTTGATAGCTTGCTGTATATAGGTTAATTTCATCGCGTACATTCTCGCCCGATACATTCTGAGCGTCAATGTCTGCTTTAGCGCGAATTAGTACGTGGTTAGTTACTCCAACATGTGCATAGTAGGTTAAGTAACCTATCTCGTTGGTGCAGAACTTGAGGCCAAGTGGAATGCTTAAATACTGCAGTTTATAGAGTACGCCAGTTCCGGGTGTCAACACCTTATCGCCATCGCTTGTGTGGATAGTTGTGGCTACATTGTAGTTAAGTTGTCCGCCAACACCGTTCATGGAGATTCCAGTTAAAAAAGCATAACGCTTGGCAAAATATTTCTCTAAGGCCATTCCAACGTTAAAGTTGGTTCTTGTTCCATTTGATTCTAGATTTTTGCTGTCCGTCTTTAACCAGAAGAACTGTGGATCTGCAAATATTCCGAATCGGTACTCCTGACCAAACGCACTTAACCCAACCATTGTAAGGAGTGCAATAAAATATATCTTTTTCATAGCAAAATATTTTTTAAACGACCTAGTAAATTACACATGAGCGTTATCTCTCAGTGTCTTAACGAAATGTTTATTCTGAGTTCAAAACTACGCCAGATTAAGTGATTAACCAAAAATAGTTTGTGTTTTATTGCATTTATTACGGTAACGTTAATATTTCACTCCTGTTTGGCTGTGTTACCATTAGCGATGATCCCGATAACTCATCTCATCGCTGCATTTTTTAAGGCCATTTAACAAAATATGTGACACATGATAATCTTAATCGGCTTACCTTTGAAGTGAAAAAGAAAACAATTGAAACTATGTATCGTTATTTAACCATTGCGCTTTTCTCCATTTTGTTTATCTCCTGCAGTAACGAACAGCCTAGGCTTGTTATTTCACCAAAGGTTGCATTGACGGTGAAAATTGATCGATTCGACCGCGATTTCTTTGCCATGAATCCCGACAGCCTTTATATGGATCTTCTCCCATTAGAGGCTAAGTATGGCAATTTCTTGTCGCTGTACACCTATAAAATGGTTGGGTTAGGAAGTCCTAACCAAAAGCAATTTGGGGGAATGATGCAGCGTTTTGTTAACGATTATGTTGTGAGTAAGGGTTATGCCGACGTTCAGAGGGTTTTCCCAAATTTGGATGAACAAGAGAAGCAGCTCTCCAGCGCATTTAGCAAGTATCGTGAAACTTTCCCCCAAAAAACTATTCCACGCGTGATTAGTTTTATAGCAGGATTCAATCAATCTATCGTCATTACCGATTCGGTTTTGGCTATTGGCCTCGATAAGTATTTGGGACGCGACAATAGAATCTATTCGGAACTCAGCTTTCCTCGCTATTTAGTTTACAACTATGAGCCAAATCGGATTCCATCCGATGCCATTCGCGGTTGGACAACAGGAGAGTTTTCTTTTTCCGATTCGGTGAACAACCTCATCTCGCGCGTGGTGTATGAGGGAACCATTATTTACCTGGCAGCCCAACTTTTGCCAGAAGTTGCCGATAGTATTGTTTTGGGTCTTACTCCTCAGCAAATGAACTGGTGCCAAAATAACGAAAAGTCTATGTGGACCGCAATGATGGAGAAGAAAATGCTTTTTTCTACCGATCACCTGCTCATTAGTAGATTAGTCAAAGAAGCACCATTTACAAATGAGTTCTCGCCCGAATCACCAGGAAGAGCCGCTGTTTGGCTTGGTTATAGAATCGTTTCCAGCTATATGAAGCAGAACCCAAGCACTACTTTATACAAGTTGATGAATAGGCGAGACTATGAAGAGATCTTTCGGCAGGCTAAATACCGACCTCAGTAGATTAATAATTAAAACTTACTATAATGACTGATATTGAAATTGCAAAGGGAATCAATCTAAAACCTATTGGCGAAATAGCCGATTCGTTTGGTGTTTCACGCGATGAGTTGGAACTTTATGGTAAGTATAAGGCCAAGCTCCCTCTCCATCTTATCGACGAGGAAAAGGTTCATCGTGCTAAACTTATTTTAGTTTCAGCAATCTCGCCAACGCCTGCTGGCGAGGGAAAAACAACAATTTCCATAGGTCTTTCGCAGGGGTTAAACCGTATTGGCAAGAAGGCGACTGTGGTGCTACGCGAGCCCTCACTAGGCCCTGTCTTTGGCATTAAGGGCGGAGCAACTGGAGGCGGATATAGCCAAGTTTTGCCCATGGAGGATATAAACTTGCACTTTACTGGTGATTTTGCCGCCATCGAAAAGGCCCACAATCTATTGGCTGCAATTATTGCCAATAATATACAGAGCAAAAAGAACAATATAGGGCTTGATCCACGGACCATTACCTGGAAGCGCGTAATGGACATGAACGATCGATCGCTCCGTAACATTATTGTGGGTTTGGGCGGGTCTTCATCGGGTATTCCGCGTGAATCGGGGTTCGATATTACAGCAGCCTCAGAGGTGATGGCTATTCTTTGCCTGGCATCGGGACTCAATGATTTAAAGGAACGGCTTGGTAATATTTTTATAGGCTTCACCTTCGATAAAAAAGCGATTTATGCGCGCGATTTAAAAGCTAATGGAGCAATGGCGGTACTGCTCAAGGATGCCATAAAGCCAAATCTGGTTCAAACAGCCGAAGGCACTCCGGCCATTATTCACGGAGGTCCATTTGCCAATATTGCTCAAGGTACCAATTCTGTGCTTGCCACAAAAATGGGGTTATCCTACTCGGAATATGTGGTTACTGAAGCAGGTTTTGGCTTTGATTTGGGTGCCGAGAAATTTTTGGACATTAAGTGCTTATCCTCCGGGTTGAGCCCTCATGCAGTTGTGCTTGTTGCCACAATCCGCGCTCTAAAGTACCATGGAAAAATGCCGTTGGCTGATCTTAAACAGCCCAACCTCGAAGCCTTGAAGGCGGGTTTTGTCAACTTGGAAAAGCATATTGAGAATATAAAGTTGTTCAATATTTGTTCCGTTGTGGCTATCAATCGATTTGTATCCGACACTGATGAGGAGGTTGATTTCCTCGTAGATTATTGTAAGCACAAGGGTATTCAGGTTTCTGTTGCCGATGTTTGGGCTAAGGGCGGTGAGGGTGCTATTGATCTTGCCACCAAGGTAGTAAAAACGGTAGAATTGTGTAACTCTCGATTTATTCCACTCTATGATTGGGAGTGGACCGTAGAGAAGAAGATTGAGACCATTGCCAAAAAGATATATGGAGCCGAGGCTGTGGATTATACGAGTAAAGCCAAGGCTAGTCTTAGAAAGGTCTATAGCCTTGGGCTTGATAAGTTGCCCATTTGCATGGCAAAAACACAGAAGTCACTCTCCGATAACCCGGAGTTACTCGGTCGTCCTAAGGATTTTATCATTACCGTTCGGGATATTGAAATAGCTGCCGGTGCCGGATTTATTATCCCAATCACTGGTGATATTATGCGTATGCCGGGGTTACCTGAGTTTCCCGCATCTGAGAGTATCGATATTGATAACGATGGCAATATTATCGGTCTGTTTTAACTATCGCAATATGGAACTATGAATAAAAGGGGACAAGTAGGTCCTCTTTTATTCCTGTTTTCGTAACGTAGGTGAGTTTAATATCTATGCTGAGCAATTAGGCTATTGCTCTTGCTTAGCATTACTACCAAGGTTTTTTGCAGAAAATATTATATTTGAGAATGCAATAGAGTGCTCTAAATCCGTCTTTCCAACTTATTTTCTTTCCCTCTTCATACGTCCTACCGTAGTATGAAATACCAACTTCGTAAACGCGTATGTTTGGAACACGACTTATTTTTGCTGTTACTTCCGGTTCAAAACCAAAACGATTCTCCTGCAACTTAATCTTCTGAATTATTTCAGTTCTAAATAGTTTATAGCAGGTTTCCATATCGCTAAGGTTCATGTTTGTGAACATATTCGATATAAATGTCAGAAATCGGTTGCCCATTGTATGGAAGAAAAAGAGAATGCGGTGTGGTTTACCACCTTGAAATCTTGATCCATATACGACATCTGCATGTCCTTCGACCACGGGTCTTAAAAGAAGGTTGTATTCGGTTGGATCGTATTCTAAATCGGCATCCTGAATAATTAGATATTCGCCTGTGGCTTTTTGAATTCCGGTATGTAAAGCAGCTCCTTTGCCTTTATTAACTTCGTGTTTATAGTAATGTATGATGAACTCAGGATTTTGTTTTTGATAATCTAGTATGGCTTCTTCTGTATGATCTGAAGAACAGTCGTTTACGATAATTACTTCTTTTTGTATATCATTAATTAACTGAACTGTTTTAACCTTATTAAGTATTCGATGTATAGTGTTTCCCTCATTGTATGCGGGAATAACAATTGAGAGTTTTCTAACGTACATGCTGTGTTTTTATTATTTGTTAACTTATATTTGTATGTTATCTGATACTTTGAATAATGGCGAAATATAAGGGGATAAAAGTAGAAAGATATGAGTTAATCTCAAAAACATTCAGTTTTATTTTTAAAACTCGGTTTCTTGGGATAATTTGTTTGTTCGGATTGGTTGTCTTTCTTGGCTCCATGTGGAACAGGTATATATACATTGATGATGCTTTTTTTGGGGAGCAAGCCTATTATCTCGCAAAGGAAGGTGTGGTGAAAATTCCATGCCTAATTAATTTTCTTGGCTGCGACATTCAGCTCTTCTCTTACCATAAACTTAATATTTTTGTAGGTGCTGGTTTGATTAAGCTCTTTGGCTGGTCTATTATACCATTGAGATCAGTTACTGTCCTTTTTATGGGTGCATTGTTCTATGTGACGTGGCTGTATTTTAAGAATATTAAACCTGATTCTTCGAATAAGCATTTTGTGATTGCTGCGTTTGTTTTGTTTGTCAATCCTTTAATACTTCTGTATGGGTATACTTTTAGACCAGAAATTTGGGTAACTTTCTTTG
This sequence comes from Williamwhitmania taraxaci, assembly GCF_900096565.1. Taxonomy (NCBI): domain Bacteria; kingdom Pseudomonadati; phylum Bacteroidota; class Bacteroidia; order Bacteroidales; family Williamwhitmaniaceae; genus Williamwhitmania; species Williamwhitmania taraxaci. The sequence goes on along the minus strand of NZ_FMYP01000020.1, from coordinate 1,183 downwards.
GATTCAGTTCGTTCCTCCTTATTGATAATTGTATAAGGACGAAGAGCCACATTGCAATGGTTGCTCTTTCCGGTGTATGTGCGGGTTTCGCTTTTCTAACTCATCTCAACGGATTAATATTTCCTGTTGCAGGCTTCATACTGCTTATTGTTTATCGAAAATATCGCGAAGTTCTTCTTTTTTCTGTGGTCACAGTTATTGTGTCTGCATTTTACTTCTGGGACTTATGGCAACCTGGACACTTCCAAGCATGGATGTATCAGCTAACGAATTGGCCCGACAACAACACTACAAATTACACATCAATTGGGATTGTTGGCCTACTCAAAAATGTTGTATTAAAGCTGTTGAGCGAGCATCAGCGTTTTTTCTGGAGTTATAAGGTTTGGAGCGTTTCGTTGTTGTTTTTCACTGCGTTAATATTCAATTTCCAATTCTTTCTTAAAGAATATCGATCTTTACTAATTTACACAATTACGCTGATTATAGTTCTTAATGTTGCAGGAAGTCAAATCGCGGAGAGATACTTGATCTATCTGTTACCATTTATGGCTATTATTATTTCTATTGGAATCCATCGCTTGTTTGAGAAATGGAGGAGTGGTCTCGGCGTTATATATCTACTGCTGGTTATTGCACACATAAGTTTCTTTGCAGTAATGGCAATAGATATCTTTAAGCGTAATGACAATTACCAACTTAAGCACGAAGCTGTTTTTTCAAGAATTCCAGATCGGACACAGAAGATACTCGTTCCTTATCAGTTTGTGTTTGACGGACTCGACAATTATAATTTAGCAGTATATAAGGGGTTTGAGTATCATGAAAGTGCAATTGGTCGAAAATTAACCCAGCAAGAATTTTTTTCCAGAGCGGATAGTCTTGGTATTCGCTATATTGTATTTCCAAAAGACGACCTCAATAACGAAAAGACCTCCCTGTCCTGTATCGATGGTAAAGAGATTGAACCATCACTGTTCTATACCTTCTTTTATCAAGATAGCAATGCTTTGATTCTTGAGCATACCTTATATCCGCAACATAAAAGCATAAAATAATCGGGAACCCCTGTAATAATAATCATCACAAGGCTTTCCCGATTAAAATATTTTCACCTACTTAGGTGAAAACATCGTAGCGGATGAAAATTACATATTCTAGCGACACCATCAACTCTTTTGGC